>JAGHVA010000065.1 GCA_018064565.1 Candidatus Colimorpha onthohippi | reverse complement strand
TCCTACCACTCAATAGGCGTAAACGGAGCCTCACTATTCGACTACCTAAAATGTAAGCAATGGGTAGGTCGTCAACCCATTGCTTACATTTTAGGTAGTCGAATAGTGAGGCTCCGTTTACGCCTATTGAGTGGTAGGATATGCCTGGGTAGTGGTTGGATAGATATATGCCTTGCAGTGTAAACTGTTCTCCCTGTTGGCAGGGTATCACTATCTGTATGCTGTCGATTGTGGAAGCAAGATTATAGATATATCGGCGGCTGTCAGGGTCAATGTACGAGGGTGGAATCTGTCTGCCAGCAAGACTCAAGAGCGGCACTATGTTTTGTTGAGAATAGCCTATCACTATCACTTGGGTTGTGCTATAGTTGATATGTGATTGGAGTGCAATTTGTATATGTGTCGTGATGTCATGGGCGGTTACAGCTATGCCGCATAAACCTAAGTTGTATGCAGGATTGGCGCTGACACATCGCGTCAGTGTTACTGGTTCAGGGCAATGTACGCGATAGTCATGGGGATTGTTGCACATGCGGGCTGCCGAGTATGGAAATATCATGCCTCGGTCGCCTACCAAGTCGGGGAGGTATGTCAACAAGTTGCAGCGTACTGCATTAGGGAATGTTCCTCCTTGTACATGCGAACTTCCTATATGCACAATATTCAGGCTGCCCTGGTGGTTCTCTACCACACGTTGCCATTTGTGTGCGAAGTGTTGCATGTAGGGCGACTCAGTATCGTAAACAAGATGGTTTTTGTTGTACTGTATGAAGGGATAGTCTGTCTGGGCTGTAAGTGTGAGACTTATAGTCCAGAGTATGGTAAGCATCAATAGGTATCGCATAGGTTATGGTTGGGTCTTGATTTCAGATTGTTTGGTGGCAAGATCGTTGAGCAGCCTATAGTAATGGTAAGCATTCATAAGAGCCTGAGCCATGCGGTCGCCCATCAGGTCTGCTCCTTTTTGTGTAAAGTGTATATGGTCGGCGGTCCCCAAATTTTGGTTGCACCAAGCCTTCATACTATTTAGTCCGCCCATAGCATGGTATATACTCCAATAGGCTGCTCCATGAGCGGTAGCGGTGTCGGCCAGTGTTTGTATGATATTGGGTAGAAATGGATAAGTTATGTATTGTCCGTTTTCGGTTGTACTCATATCGGACGGACCTACAAATAGAATTTGAGCATTGGGGCAGCACTGGTGCAGCAGATCTATTTGTTTGCCCAACGATTCGGCATAGATGTTGGTATTTTTCTGATTGCGCAGATATGGCACGGAGTTGCCTCCAAACTGCATGATTATGAGCCCAATATCAAGTTGACGGTAGGCGTCGGATAGTTGTTGCTTGTTGATTTGGCAAAATTGCTGCCCCGAACATCCTCGTAGCGGTATGTTGTCAACAGCTACACCTGGCCCGTTGTCCAGAGCCACACCATAGAGATCGGCAGAGCCACCAACGGTTATCTGTAGTTTTGAGTTATTGCCTTTTGGAACTGTCCAATGCAAACTGCGTACACCTTGCAAGGTGTCGCTATGGGTAAGGATAGTGTCTTCTGTGGCTTTTTTTATCGAGGCGGTGAGTGTTTTGCCCTGATTGTCATAAATGAGGGTAATTTGATTGAAACGTAAAGCGCAGTCGTCTATTGTTTTGTATCGTCCAGGTGTGTAGTATGCGGAGGCGTTTCCAGATAGGTGGTGGCTGTTAACAAGCAGTCCATACCTTCCGTTGGCACGGCGTACGGTACTATCGCCATAGGGAGCTTGATGGACTAAATATCCTGATGAGGAGTGCTGTACAGTAGCAGACCGTATAATAGGCGCAAAGGGTTGTAATCCAGGCCCTCCTCCTCCGAATTGGTGCTGCATGGCAGCCCGAATCCGGTTGGTTAACCGGTCCATTTCTATCTGTGAGTCTCCGTAATGTAGGATGCGGATAGTGCGTTTATGGTTTTGCGCAGAGTCAAGCTGAGCGAAGAGTGGTGCAAAAAAATTGGCATTGTTCTCAGGGAACCAAAAGCGTGTATCGCTTTCGGTGATAAGATGTTCGTAGTAGTTAATACTATCGCGGATTGATGCCATCTGTTGCAGTTGGATGCTGTCGGCTTCAGAGAGATACTCTGTAACATTGAGTTCTTTTTCTTTGGGTGTGATTATCTGAGCAATCGAAGGAAAGAGTATATGTTTTCCCCCTATGACAAGACCTTGCGTTGGAAACACAAAGGCTATAGCAGCAAGTGCGGCAATGACGATTGCGACAAAAAGTAATGTTTTGGAAGCCTTCAATGTATAGTGTGTTAGTATTGTTTTAACTGGTTCGTTTTTCAACAGACGTTTTCTCGCACCTTGTCCGCTGGCAGGCGGGTCGGCATAGTGAATGCAAGCATTCTCTCTGCGATCGGCTTATTCGCTGAATTATTTTTACAAGTGGTGCTATTCGCTGTTTTTTTTTTGATAAGTGGTGCTCATGACCTCCCGCTGGTCGGTTCATGACCTCCCTTTGGTCGGTTGTCGAAAACGTTGGTTGTATCTGTTTGTTGCAAGAACTATCTGGTGGTGGATACCGACCATTGTCCGTTTGCAGACACCTGTAGTGGATATGTTAGGCTTTGAATGGGTGGAGTGTATTGTTTGTGTTTCACTGTGAATCCAATGGGGTAGCAGCCTTGGGGAATATCGTGTACTATTGGAATATGAAATTTCTGAGTAATGGTTCCGTGGGGAGGTATGGTATCGCGCAGAAGTGCGTACCTGCTGGGCTGATAATGTTGGTGTACATATACGTGGTATCCTACCATCAGCGTGTCGGATGTTGTTGTGTGGATAGCGCATGGATAGGGGTTGTCTATGCTGACCGATACGAGCAGCGTATCGAAAGATATCTGTTGGGCAGATAGTGGTATGAGACGGATATTGCGGATTGGGAAATATTGTTGGACAGTGGTATAATTAAATATTCGACCATTGGGTAAAGGCAATTGCTGGGCGTATGGGCTGTCTTGCGACTCTGCGATGATGGGTTGCCCTATCATTAGTGTATCGGTTTGGTTATAGTCCCATTGGCTAAGTCTTCCGTAATATACAGGTACACACGACGACAATTCTCCTGTATAGAATGTGTATTTTGCCGCTTGGGTATAGCCTGAGAATTGAACGGCATTGCCGTGAGCCATTTGTGCGATGGCTTGGTAGGACTCTTTATTATTCCATAATTGGCCTTTGATGTTTGTTGGGTTGAGTATAACAAGAACTCGCACAGCAACCATTACCACAGCCGATATGGCAAGCAGTATCTTTAGTGTTTTGTTGGGCTTAGGGTTGTTGTAAAACAAAAGTGACACTATCCCCAATATAGCAGGTAGTATCCATTGCGCTTGAGTGCTTCCCCTAAATGATGCTACAAAGAAAAAGCCGCATACACCAGCAATTATCCATCGCGATAGTTTGGGCATCAGGTCATCGTTGTCAGTGCTTGCAGGTCGCCATGATTTGACGATGGCATAAACAAGCAAAGGGTTGAAAAATAGCAGTATATTGACGCAAAATTGTAAAGGATTATTGATATCGAATCCTTTGTGTCGGTCGGCAAGGTGATAGGCGATGGTAGCGAATTGATGTTGATATTGCCAATATAGGTGGGGTAAGTAGAGTAGCAGTGCAAGTGCAAACGCCCAATAGGTCTGTGGTTTGCGAAACAGCCGATATTGCGCAAGCCAGCAGCATGCAACCACTAACACTCCGTGATATTTGGAATATCCCAACAATGCCATGGCTATGCCTGTTATCAAGGCGTTGCGAACCGATGGATTTTGGGCATAGTGCACAAACGCCCACAGAAAAAGGATGCTGAAAAAAAGCAATGGCGCATCTGGGAGTGCCAATAGTCCGTAGAGTTGTAGCGGTGGCATCGCAAAGCAGATAGCACAATAGGTAAGTGCCTGTGTAAGTGATGGAACTTTGGGACGGATAAGTGTCCAAAGTAGGTAAAGACCCAGTGGCAACAAGGTAGTGGCAGCCAGCCGTACCCCCAATTCCCCGCCAATCCATTCAGAAAGCCATATCAAGACGGCAACCATGGGAGGATGATCATAATATCCCCATTGCAGCGACCCGCCAGGTGCAAACACCCACGACCAGTAGTATGCTTCATCATCGGCCAATTCCATCATAGCACCTTGCAAGATGTTCATAATCCACCAGGCAATCATGGCAAACGCCACCAATACATTGGGGTGCAAGCGGGATGTATTCAGATGGGAAAGGCGGAGTTGCATTACTTCTCTTTTACGATTTTCTCTAACTGCTCAATACGGTGTACCAAAGCTTCCATATTGCGGGTATATACATAGTTGCGTTTTTGTTTGGCACCATCAATGGCGGGCGACCCCAATAGCGTGCTGTCTGATTTTACGCTGTTGGTAACACCGCTTTGGGCAGCAATAGTTACGCGGTCGCCAACGTCTATATGTCCTACGATACCCACTTGTCCTGCTATTACGCAATTGTTGCCCACTTTGCCGCTACCTGCTACAGCGCTTTGAGCGGCCATTACGGTATTAGACCCGATTACTACGTTGTGTGCCAACTGGCAAAGATTGTCTAACTTGGTACCTTGTCGGATAATGGTGTGTCCCATTGTGGCGCGGTCAATACATGTGTTGGCACCAATTTCTACATTATCTTCGATAACGACATTTCCGATTTGGTCAATCTTGTCATACCCGCCTTGGTTATTGGGAGCAAATCCAAATCCATCGGCACCTATTACAGCTCCAGAATGGATAATGCAATTTTTTCCTACCACGGTATCACAATATAGTTTTGCCCCTGCATAGACGATAGTGTTGTCGGCTATGACGCAACGGTCGCCTATATATGCTTGAGGATAAATCTTGACATTATCGCCAATCACCACATCCTGACCAACCACGGCATAGGCACCCACATAGCATTTTTTGCCCATGTGTGTGTGCCGGCCAATGCTGCTTCGCCATGACCGTCCGCATGGTGGCTTGGTGCGTTGGTTGAACATGTTGAGCAATCGGGCTACACATAGGTAAGGGTTCTCGACACGGATCAATGTAGATTTAATAGGCTGTTCAGGTGTAAAATCGCGTCTTACAATAATTGCAGTGGCTTCTTTCTCATATATGTAGTGCGTATATTTTGGGTTTGCCAGAAATGTGATACCACCTTCTGAGCCTTCCTCTATTTTGCATGGTTTCCATATAAGGGCATCGGGATTTCCTTCTACGGTGCCTTTTAGTATTTTGGCAATTTCGCCTGCTGTGAATTGCATTAGATATTGATGTTTTTTAGGGTGTTATATACTATCGTTGAACTCAATGACACCCCGTTGATGAATAATCTGAGGATGTTGAAAGTTGTCATCACTCTCAAAACTGTCACCGTAGGTAACCCGTTGCCCGTTTTTCGACTTGATAGGGTGGTCGCTGTATATGCGTTGTTGTTGAGAATCCCATATCAAGTCTTGCAGATAGGTGGTGTCGTGCGACCGGTAGTCGATTATTACCACACTATCGCGTGCATGCATCTTATTTTGAGCATCATAAGATGTGGCACGACGTGCATATACAAATGCTGTCTTTTCGCGGTTTGATCCATAAAGGGTCATTTTCACCCCTTGAGGATACACTGTTTTGCTCTCAGGTTCCATATATTTTTGAATCTGAGGGGCGTCCAGAATTGCTTGGAGATTGCCACGCTCGCTTCGGATCACATGAGCGTTATAGATGGTTTGGTCGGGCAATTGCTGGCGGTTAAACAAGTTGACTTGCTCCATGGGATTTGAGCATCCATGCAGCAGAAACCATGTAAAACAAATCAACCCGTATGGTCTTCGGCAGACCATACGAGTGACTTTGACTATTTTTTTATCAGCCGGGTATAACTGCATGAATTGGCGTGATACTTAACGTGTGCGAACGATAGTGCTTTCACCAATCCATCCACCTACATGGTATGATTTTCCATCAATGAGGTCAAGCATAAAGGCATCGTTTTTCTTTGGGAAATAAGCTGAAAATGTCCCTATAATTTTATTAGCAGCCTCAACGGTTTCGTCCGATGGATCGATCTCTTTGGCTTTGCGAGCTTTGTCAACAGCTGCCCAGTAGGCACTACGACCGCCCATACCGTCGTCTATGCTGCGGGCTCCCTGAGCGTAAATCTGGGCTATTTGCAGGTATGGCTCGCCTTTGGAAGGGTCAATCTTAGCTGCTTCATAGAACGAATTGCGTGCCGAACTCAAAGCATTTTGTGCGGCTTGGGAAAGTCCTAACAAGATGTTAGCTTTGTAAAGGTCTTTTTTCTCGGTAAGGTTTTTAACAGCATCTTGCAGATAGCTGATGGCTTTGCTGTATTCTTTTTTGCTGTAGCTCATCTGTCCCATGCGCATAGCGGTTGCGGGCGAAGGCTCAATGCTGTATAACTTTTCGGTGGCATCAAAAAAGAGTTGTTCGCTGGTACAGCCCTTTTTCATCATGATATTGGTAATTTTTTTGAGCAAGTCAACATTGTCGGGTTGTGCCTCAAATTTCTTGCTGTATATCTCCACCAATTGTTCGCAACCAGCATAAGGCGAAAAAGCATTTTCAACGCCAGATATGTAACTGCGGATTTTTGCTGCGCTTACACTGTCGGCCAGATTCTTCTCCAGCTCTTTGTCAAGGAGTTCTGATGCTATGTCGTAGTTATCTACTACCAATGTCGGCTCGGCCTTGCCTGCCCGAACATATTTGATGGTGTATTCCATATATTTCACCACGTATGCAGCATCAAGTTCTTCTCCACCAGTGCGTACCGCATTGTCGTATAGTGCATAAATCTGTTCAACACCGTTGTCGCCCAATATCTGTTCGAGATCCATGGCTTTTTTGGCTGTAACCTCGGCAGCTTCACCATAGTTTGCGATACGGGTGTCGTACATTGCCATGAGTTCATCAATATAAGCTTGTCGTTCTGTGGCGTCTTTGGTCTTATTTATCATGGCTTTAAGTATATTGACGCCGTTGATGTAAAGGTTCTTGCTTTGCTTTGGACACTGAGCCACAATCGACTTCCACTTTGGGTATGCCTCATATAGATAGCGGACGTCTTTGCTGCTTTTGTAATCTTTGATATCGCTTTGATACAGCGATACGGTTTCCATCATTTGTTGTTGGGTTTCTGTCGAACAACCCCAATCGCGTTGGGCATTTACTACTGGGGCTATCAATGCCACAATTGCCAAAGTTAAGGTCAGTTTTTTCATGTGTATGATTTTTGATTCGTTAATATCTATTAGTTATATTTTCGTTTGACGAACCAGCGTTCGTTACTGGATAGTGTGAGACCGAATGTGAGGTATTCTGCGCGGAGCGCATCGGGAGTGCCGAAACTGCTGTAACTGCACGACAACATGAGTTGGCTGCGTCCCCGTCGCATCGGTAGGGTAATGCCACATCCGATGCCCCATTGGTCTAACGAAAACGAACCGTTGGCCAAGTCAAGAGCCAGTTTGCCCGCTTGATAGTAGCCTCCGCAGGTATAACCCATACGACCAAAATAGCTGTCGGCATTCTTATTACCTAACCATCCGCCGCCTATGGCTATACGATAGGTGGCATCGCTGCGTAAACTGTTTTGCCCGAATATTGGATGGCTGCTGCCTTCGTTGTATTTCATACAATTGGAAGTAGCGTATGTAAAATCAGCTGATACCAACCATAACTGGTTGCGTTCCAGCGATAGACCGATGCCTATACTGAATGGTTGCTCAAGGGTGCTTTCGTAACTATCCGAAGCCCCACGTGCTGGAAAAATAGTGTCAAGCAGGTACTCTTGTGCTGCTTGTGTAGTGTATGTATATACAAGTGCTTTGTTGTCGATGTGTAGTGTGTTGGGGATGTTGCAGGTTAGCGCGGCTGTGAGTGAATACCGCTCGTTGAGCGGGTGGCGGTAGAGGATGCCTACGTCGAAAGTGAGGTTGTTGACATGAGTTTCTTTCTGTCGCCGTGTGTCTTTGTAGTAAGAGGTATCGGAATTAACAAAATCGTAGGTGATGCCTTGCTGCAAGTATCCGTATAGATAATTGACATTGAAACCTGCTGTAAGC
Organism: Candidatus Colimorpha onthohippi; assembly: GCA_018064565.1. Classification (GTDB taxonomy): domain Bacteria; phylum Bacteroidota; class Bacteroidia; order Bacteroidales; family P3; genus Colimorpha; species Colimorpha onthohippi. Next base: position 9,369 of record JAGHVA010000065.1, on the reverse strand, counting down.
ATGGGTTTGGTGTAGTCGGTAGCGTCACCAATAATATTAAATGCGTTGCCTAAGTAGATACGTGATATTCCCCCCATTCCATCATAAACCGTTCGTACATTTTGAGAAGTACCTGTTACGGGTGTGGTAAGCACAGTTTGATAATTGGTGTTGCTGTAGGGCAGTAGTCCTGCCGATACTTTCCACCAATTGAAGATAGGGAATGCGATAGCTATAGATGCCAAACTCCCGTCGAAATCGCGATCAGTAATCTCGCCAGAGGTCATACGTGAATTGGTAAAGTTCAAGCTGATGTCAAATATGAAACTTTCAGGTTGAATAGCTGCGTAAGATGCTGGGTTGAATGGGTTGACATAATTGGTAGCCATTCGTGTATATACTACTCCACCCATCGAATAAGCCATAGGCATATTTGTGGGTAGGTCGCTTAGCATAAGTCCGTATTGTGAGAAAGGCGAGTTGACCCCATTCTGTGCTGTCAAGGGCAACCAACATATCAACATCAGCAAATATAGTGCGTTCTTTTTCATTTATGAATTCTAAATATGGTTATTCGATTGGGAGTGTTGCCATACCTTTTAGTACCAGCAAGGGGTCAAAGATTGTATTTGAGATATGAGAAGTGATAATAGGTCCATCTCCTCCTGTAACAAAGACTTTTGGTACTATATTCCCTCGACTGTAGTATTGTACAAACTCTTTGATAGCAAATTGCATAGCACATACGGTACCTGCCAGCATTGATTCGTGAGTGGTGCGCCCCAATGGGTCGCTTTCGATACTGCGTTCCCATGGAATAAGAGGTAGCCGGGCTGTATTTTGATGTAATGCTTTGAGTTGCATATCTATGCCTGGCAGTATGGCACCGCCACGATAAAAACCTATAGCATCTACATAATCAATGGTAACACATGTGCCACCATCTATTATAACGCATGCTTCGTGGTTGGTTTGCAGCCATGCCCCACATGCAGCAGCCAAGCGATCGGGCCCCAGCGTTTCAGGTGTGGCATAATCCACAGTCAGTGGTAATGGAGATGTGGTGTTGAACTCTGTAACGGGTATTCCAAGATTTTTTAATTCCTGCAATGTTGCAGCTACACCTTTGCCAGAATGGGTAATGACGGCGTGTGTTACTCCATGAGTCTGAACCAGCGATTTCCATATCTTGTTGGTGGCTTCGCCATGCGACAATATCTCCTTGCCTTGGCAAAGACCCCACTTGATATTGGTATTTCCGATGTCAATCAGTAACTTCATGTTTAGTTGAAAAGATTCATTGTCCGATCTGGACCCACTGTGGCAAAACTTTTGATTATCTCTATAGCACGATCTATCTGTGGGTTGAGCAAAACTTGCTCTTCTGCTGTAAACTGCCCCAATACATAGTCTATCTGATGCCCTCGGCTGAAGTTGTTTCCTACGCCTATTCGTAGCCGGCAATAAGCATTTGTATTCAGAATTTCCTCAATATTGCCTAAGCCGTTGTGTCCGCCACCACTACCCTGTTTTTTCATGCGGAGAGTTCCGATGGGCAATGCGATGTCGTCAACAATCACGAGTACGTTCTCAAGTGCAATTTTTTCTGCTGTCATCCAATATTTCACAGCCTTACCGCTCAAATTCATATAGGTGGTGGGCTTGATAAGAATTAGTGTGCGTCCTTTGTGCCGAATTTCGGTACGATAGGCGTGGCGCTCAATTGTCCATGAGGCAGCTTCTTCTTTTGCTAATTGGTTGACTACCATGAAACCACTATTATGCCGAGTATTCTCATACTCGGCACCTATATTGCCCAATCCTACTATCAGATATTTCATCGTGTCAGTTGCTGTAGGTGTTGATATGCAACAGCCTAACAGTTTTTTTAGCCATTTCATCATTTGTTGCTATCACCGTGCAAAGATACCATTTTTATTTGAATGTGCCATTGTTGTGCTGTTTGTGTTTGCCAAATCAGCACTACAAGAAGTATTTGACGCCACTTTCAAATATCTTCTGGTCTTGGGGCCCAGGTACATTGATTGCAGTGTGCGCATTTTGCCGTTCGCTGTGAGCCATTTTTCCAAGCACCCTGCCATCGGGTGATGTAATGCCTTCGATTGCATAATAGGAACCATTCATATTGTATGGTTCTTGCATGGTGGGTGTCCCTTGTGGATCGACATATTGGGTAGCCACCTGCCCGTTTTGGAACAGTTGATTAATCCATGTCTTAGGTGCTACAAAACGGCCTTCTCCGTGTGATATAGGGATACGATACAACTGGTCAGTGTCTGCCAGTTGCAGCCATGGTGAGAGTTTGCTCACAACGCGAGTAGTACTCATCATGCTTTGGTGGCGACCAATGGTATTGTAAGTTAGTGTTGGAGAGTTCTCATCTTGTTGGCGTATCTCACCGTAAGGTACTAAACCCAATTTTACCAAAGCTTGGAATCCGTTGCAGATGCCGAGCATTAGTCCATCGCGGTGATGCAGCAATTCCATTACCGCATCGCTGATGGCGGGATTACGGAATACCGAAGTGATAAATTTGGCTGACCCATCTGGCTCGTCTCCAGCCGAGAATCCTCCAGGTAGCATTACTATCTGAGATTGGTTGATGGCCTGTGTAAATGCCTCAACTGATTGGCGAATCTGACTTGCGTTTTGGTTGCGAAGCACGATGGTCTCTGTGGTTGCGCCAGCCCGCTCAAAGGCTTGGGCTGTGTCGTATTCACAATTGGTTCCTGGAAATACTGGGATGAATACATGCGGACGAGCTGTTTTGTGCTTGCAGATATAGATGCTTTGTGGCTGGTATATCTTAGTTTCGAGTTGCTGAGATGATGCGGCATGATTGCTGCGAGTGGGGAATACCGTCTCAAGCGGTGCCGACCATGCCTCGTGCAGTTCGTCTAACTGGATAGTATATGTATGATATTGTATTTCTTGAGTATCAATAGTTTGTCCAATGCAGATGTGTTCGATAGGAGGATTGTACTGGTCTGCTACTTCTACCACAAATCCACCATAGTCAGCTATAGTGAGCTGTTGAATGTCGTTGTGATCAATACGGATTCCGATGCGGTTTCCAAAAGCCATCTTTGCCAGCGATTCAAGTACCCCGCCGTTGCCAATAGCATACGCCGATAAGATTTGTTTTTGCTCAATGGCTTGTGCTATCTGGCTGTAGTATTGGTGCATCTGAGTGTAGTTGGGCTCATCGGATGCGGTACGTGCAAATGGCAACCACCACAACTGGTGTCCGCTACCTTTGAGTTCGGGGGTTATTACATGCTGTATGTCGCTTACGCAAACAGCGAAACTGACAAGCGTGGGTGGAACATCGATATCGTTGAATGTACCGCTCATGCTGTCTTTACCTCCTATAGCGGGCAGACCTAACTTGCGTTGTGCCTTGTAGGCACCGAGGAGTGCAGCAAGCGGCTCTCCCCATCGTTTGGGGTCTGTCCCAAGGCGTTTGAAATATTCTTGGAAGGTGAGCCTTATTTTGCGATAGTCGCCGCCAGCAGCCAATATCTTTGCTACAGAATGTATCACTGCATATTGTGCTCCATGGTAGGGGCTCCATTTGCTGAGATAAGGGTCAAAACCATACGACATAATGGTAACGGCATTGCACTGTTCGCCGTGCAGCATGGGTATTTTAGCTATCATGCTTTGGGTGGGCGTACTCTGTGTCTGTCCACCATAAGGCATCACTACGGTTCCTGCACCAATCGAACTGTCAAACATCTCCACAAGCCCTTTTTGTGAGCAGATGTTGAGGTCTCCCATGTGCTGTTTCCATGCGCTGACATACGACTCTTGATTTGCACATTCAAAATGCCTGTTTTGAGGCTTTTCTCCATGTGGATGTTCTACTACCACACGGGTGGCTTGGTGTGCACCGTTGGTATCAATAAAGCGGCGGCTGAGGTTTACGATGGCTTTTCCGCGCCATTTAATCACCATTCGAGGTTCTTTGGTAACGGCTGCCACTACCACGGCTTCAAGATTTTCTTGGTCGGCATATCGAAGCATCTGGTCTGCATCTTTCGGGTCCACTACCACGGCCATGCGCTCTTGTGATTCGCTGATAGAAATTTCGGTGCCGTCTAATCCTGCATATTTTTTGGGTACGCGGTCAAGGTCTATCTGTAATCCATCGGCCAATTCTCCGATGGCTACACTTACACCACCAGCTCCAAAGTCGTTACATTTTTTGATGAGGGCGGACACCTCTTCCCGCCTGAAGAGTCGTTGTATTTTGCGCTCTGTAGGGGCATTCCCTTTCTGTACTTCAGCACCACATGTGGTGAGCGATGAGGTGGTATGGGCTTTTGAAGCTCCTGTAGCTCCGCCACATCCATCGCGTCCTGTGCGTCCTCCCAGTAGTATTATGATATCACCTGGATCCGACGAGAGGCGTTTTACACAGCGGCGGGGTGCAGCGGCTATCACTGCTCCTATCTCCATGCGTTTGGCTACATAGTCGGGGTGGTACACCTCGTTTACCAAGCCAGTGGCAAGTCCAATCTGATTGCCATAACTGCTGTAGCCTCGGGCTGCGGTGGTAACAATCTTTCGTTGGGGCAGTTTGCCTTCAATGGTTTGTGAAAGTGGTTTTGTAGGGTCAGCTGCGCCTGTTACGCGCATGGCTTGGTACACATAAGTACGGCCGCTTAGTGGGTCTCGAATACACCCACCCAAGCATGTGGCGGCACCTCCATATGGCTCTATCTCTGTAGGGTGATTGTGAGTTTCGTTTTTGAAATTCACAAGCCATTCCTCTTCATGTCCGTTTACCGTCAGTGGTACTACAATGCTGCAGGCGTTGATTTCATCGCTTGGTTCTTGGTCTTCCAGACCTCCCTCCGCTTTGATACGTTTGGCTGCAAGTGTACCCAAGTCCATCAAACACACATACTTGTCGGTACGGTCTTTGTATTGCTTTTTGTGGTCGATTAGATAGTCTTGAAATGCCTGTTCAAAAGCCGTCTTGTAGCAGCCATCCTCAAATTGTATGTCTGTTAGTTCAGTGGCAAAGGTAGTGTGGCGGCAGTGGTCGCTCCAATAGGTATCAAGTACCCGAATCTCGGTCATGGTAGGGTCGCGATGCTCTTCATCGCGAAAATAGCGTTGGATATGCTGCATGTCAGCCAGTGTCATGGCAAGTCCGAGTGAGTCGTACAGCTGCCGTAGCGCTGAGTCATCCATAGTTTGGAAACCATCAAAGATGTGCACATCGCTGGGCTCTTCATACTGCGACGTAAGTGTCATTGGTTTCACCTCTTCAGTCAGCCGGCTATCTACAGGATTTATGCAATGTCTCATAATCGCATCGCGCTGGTGGCTGTCGAGTTGTCCGCTTATGACATAGGTCAGCGCAGTGTGGATAGTAGGTTGTTCGTCATCGCAGAGTAGTCTGACACACTGCTCTGCACTGTCTGCGCGCTGGTCATATTGCCCAGGAAGAAATTCTACCGAGAAACAGAAATCTTGGTTATCGTGTGGATATGCCTCTTCATAGACATTGTCAACGGGTGGTTCAGAAAATACAGTAGCTTTAGCTTGTTGGAACGTGCGTTCTGTGATATTTTCTATATCGTAGCGAACCAGAATGCGGACACCCTTAGTATGGATGCCTAAATAGCGGGTCAGTTCTTCCTGTAGTTCATGTGCTTTGATAGCATAGTCCGTTTTCTTTTCGACGTACAAACGTCGTACGGCTGATGACTTATTCATATTTTGATGGTATTAGATTGTCGTTGATTGTGTGGTTTTACATTACCTTTGTTTGAGGCGTGTGTTATTTTATTACAGTCTTATTGTAGCATTCGGGGTGTTTGGGCGTAATGTTTTCGTAGTATTTCATGATGATGGGTAGGTCTGTTTGAAAGTCTCCGCTTGGGTAGAATGGTTTCATCACCCCCATCGTCTTAGTCTTATAATCTACGAATGCAGGCACAATGGGTACTTGTGCTTTTATTGCAATGTCATAAAATCCACGTTTCCATCGTTTCACGGCTTTGCGTGTACCTTCGGGTGTGATGGTAAGGGCAAATCGTGGGTGGGTGTTATAATATTCAACAGCCTGTTCTACAAGGTGATTGTTTCGATTGCCCCGATCTACAGGTATTACTCCAAAATGTTTGAGTATGGGAGTCGTAAACCAATTGAAAAATTCTTTTTTCATGAATATCTTGGCATTGACACCTAATTTCCAAAGGCAGGTAGCGCCAATCAAAAAATCACCCACGCTGGTGTGTGGAGCTACAATTATAACGCAACGTTCTATTTCTGGTTGTGTTCCAGCAAGGGGGATGTCGTATCTCCATCCCATCAAATGTTGTACAATAAATACCCAGAGTTTTTTCATTTATATGATTCTAAAATGTTCAAAAGCTTTTGTAATACCCTCTTCTTCTACGTCAGAGGTTATATAGTCTGCATGTCTTTTTACATGATCGGCAGCATTTCCCATAGCCACCCCGATGCCGCATAGTTCAAGCATGTCTATGTCGTTGCCACCATCTCCAAAAGCAATGGTGTCGTTCAGATTGATACCAAAATGCTCGCATACAGCTTTTACACCATTTGATTTGCTGTTTGTATTCAACACGATGTCAGTAAACATAGAGTGCCAGCGAGGCAATGTGCATTGCGGCATCATTTGTTTTATAGCATCATCCTCTTTGGGAGGGACGATAGCTATTATTTGGAAATTGTCTTTAAGCATCATTTCATCTTCTGATAAAACTTGGGGGCTATCAAAATCCAAATAGTCGCGGAGTTGTAAACACTGATCATCGATATGATTGATAAACATTTGGGTATCAGTAAAACATATCGTGCTGATGTGGTGTTTTTTGGCATACTGATACCATGTTTCGGCATATTGACGTGGAATAGGTTGTCGAACCAATGTGGTATTACCGCAATAAACAAGCCCTCCAGTCATGGTGATATAACCATCAAATGTGAGTGGCATGTTGGGAATTATGATAGGGGTGCGCCCAGTAGCCACAAAGGTGCGTATGCCCAATGCGCGTAGTTTTTGAAAGGTAGCTACAGTGGCATGACTGACGGTGTGGTTGTGATAGCTGAATAGCGTACCATCTAAATCAAAAAAAGCGGCTTTTATCACAGTGTGTTTTTTACTGATTGATATCCACTTGTTGAATGATGCGGGCAAACAGCGTAGTGAGATGCTGTGAGGCTTTATTGGCCACAGCTACCACCTCATCGCCATCGTTTAGGTGATTGTCAGAGAGTTCGTTTGCTTGGTTGGTAATCACACTCATGCCAAATATCTCAAGTCCGCAGTGATGGGCAACAATCACCTCGGGTATGGTGGACATACCTGTGGCGTCTGCTCCAATGGTTGCATAGTATTTATACTCAGCGGGTGTTTCGTAGCAAGGACCAGTGTTGGCTAAATAAACACCTTGTTTCAACGTCAGTCCCATCTCTTGTGCTTGTTGGATGGCAATGGCTCTAATGCGTTTGCTATAAGTGGTGGTCATATCTAAAAATCGGACTCCAAACTGGTCGTCGTTGGGCCCAATTAGTGGGTTGGGCTGGAGGTTGATGTGATCAGTTATAACCATTAGGTCGCCTACGCGAAACTGTGGGTTAACTGCACCAGCTGCATTGCTTACAAATAGAGTTTGCACTCCTAAAAGTTTCATAATCCGAACAGGAAATGTTACCTGTTGCATAGTATAGCCTTCGTAGTAGTGGAATCTGCCTTGCATGGCTACAACGCTTTTGCCGCCAAGTGTTCCAAATATCAGGTTCCCTTTATGTCCTATTGCTGTCGAGGTGCAGAAATTTGGGATTTGAGCGTATGGTATGACTGTTGGCGATTGAATCTGGTTTGCTAAATCGCCCAGTCCACTTCCAAGAATTATTCCTACTTGAGGGGCATTTTTGATGCGTGATTGCAGATATTGCAAGGTCTCGGTATAGGTATTCATAACACTATTTGTTTATATCTCCTTGTTTTATGCGGTCAATTTGGGCTTGGATTTCGGCTGCCTGTTCGTAGTCCTCACGCTCTTCACATTGTTGCAGCATTATCTCAAGTTCCGATAGGGTTGGAGTTGGGGATGTGGCTGTGGCGTCGTCGTTGGTTTCGTGATGGGGCAGGTTTCCTATCAGTGCTGTTGCATCGCATCCAGCCTCTTCTATTACAGTGTGTTTGGCCCATATTTGGCTGTTGGTAGCATAGGCCAATGCTACCGCATCGCTGGTACGACTGTCTATTATCTTGTCGTTGAAGCCGTCGGTTACTACTATGTGGGCATAAAATACTCCTTCAAGCAGTTGCTCAGTTCGGATCCCTTTGATGGTCAATCCAAAAGTCTCCATGATGTTGAGTGTAAGCCGGTGAGTATTTGGGCGGGGCAACTCTATTTGCTCTTTTGCAACAAGAATAGATTGCACCTCTTGAAGACCAATGAGGATGGGCAGGCACTTCCCAGATTGTGGCTCTTGGAGTAGTAGTACATAACTATCTGATTCCGAAAGTCCTGGAATGATCTCTATGGGTTTAACTTGCAGATACGACAAGGCAAAGATTTTTTTTTGGTTATAACGTAATATTGTGATATTATCGCTTGTCGGTGTTGGTTAGGTAAGCGGTCAGTTGCGACACAGCGTGTCCTCTATGGCTGATTTTGTTTTTCACGTCCAGTGGCATCTCCGCAAAACTCACAGCAAAACGGTCTGGCATAAAGATTGGGTCATACCCGAACCCTTCTGTTCCCCATGGTTCGGTTAGTATTACTCCCTCCACACTACCTTCAAAGTAGCGAGGATTGCCGCCTTCAAGAAGGCATATTACTGTGCGGAAACGGGCTTTGCGGTTTGTTTTGCCCTCCATTGCAGCAAGGAGTTTGTTCACATTGTCGGCAAATGAGCATCCCTCACCTGCGTAGCGTGCGCTGTACACCCCAGGTGCACCGTTCAGGGCATCTACCTCAAGCCCAGTGTCATCAGCAAAGCAGTCAAGTCCTGTTTTGTGATATACCCATTCTGCTTTTTGTAACGCATTGCCTTGCAATGTTTCCGATGTTTCTGGAATATCTCCACTCAACCCTATTTCAGCGAGGCTGATAATATGAATATCATCAGATATTAGTTGTTTGACTTCTTGCAGTTTATGCTTATTGTTAGTAGCAAAAATAATGTCTCTCATGGTTGCAAAGTTACTGTTTTTTTTTGAATGTTTTCGATAAGCCGAGTGCAGAGGGAAGGTTCGGTTGCACTATGCTCGGCATAGTGCCTATGCGACTTGATGTTTTGTGTTCCCTATTGTTTGTTTCTATTTATTATCGTATATTTGCAACCTTTAGATTGAGAAAAGTGTGTGGGTAATAG
>JAGHVA010000225.1 GCA_018064565.1 Candidatus Colimorpha onthohippi | reverse complement strand
TAATCTTAAATATTATCTCATTATGAAATCAATAGCAATTTTAACAGGCGGTGGTCCCGCTCCAGGCATGAATACCGTTGTTGCATCGGTGTCAAAAACTTTTTTGCGCGATGGCTATCGCGTTTTGGGGTTGCATTCGGGTTATTCTGCTTTGTTTACAACCGAGCCTCGTGTGCAGGAAGTCGATTTTGCATTGGCTGACGAAATCTTCAACAAGGGAGGTTCTATATTGCGCATGAGCCGCTTCAAACCTACTGATGAGGATTTTGAAAAACGGTTCAATCTCGACTTTTTCATTAAGAACGAGGTCAAACTGTTGGTTACTGTCGGTGGCGATGACACCGCTTCAACAGCCAACCGTGTGGCTAAGTTTTTAGCAGACCATCATTATCCTATCGCTAATATCCATGTGCCAAAAACTATCGACAACGATTTGCCGCTGCCTAATAGTAGTCCAACATTCGGTTACAATACCGCCAAAACCGCTGGCACGGTAATTTGTACTTCTGTCATGGAGGATGCTCGTACCAGCGAAAACTGGTTTTTGGTAAGTGCCATGGGTAGGTCGGCAGGTCATCTGGCTCTCGGTATTGCTGGCGCTTGCCATTACCCGATGGTGGTTATCCCAGAGTTCTTCAACAAGACAGAGATTACTATTGATAAGATAGTTAGTCTGGTTATCTCTTGTATGCTCAAACGCAAGATTATGGGGTTGCGTTATGGCGCTGCCATGATTAGCGAAGGCGTGTTTCACAGCTTGAGCAACGAAGAAATTGCCAAGTCTGGTATCCATTTTACTTACGACGAACATGGCCATCCCGAATTGGGTAAGGTGTCGAAGGCTCACATCTTTAATGAACTCGTGGAACGTAAGTTGAAGGACATCAATCTCAAAGTGAAATGCCGGCCTGTGGAGGTTGGTTACGAAATTCGTTGTCAAAATCCCATTGCATTCGATTTAACCTATTGTTCGTTGATGGGTATGGGCGTGCACACATTATTTGCCCAGGGTTGTACGGGCTGTATGGTATATGTTGACCATCAAGGCAACGTGTCGCCTCTTTATCTCAAAGATATTCAAGACCCAGCTACTGGCAAGATTCTCCCCCGCCAAGTCAATGTGAATAGCAATAAGGTCCAAAGTTATGTCAACGATATCATGGATTATATTACGCCAGCCGTTTATGAGGCAGCACGTGCGTATGTAGATAATCCAGAGCTTTTCGACTTTAAGAAAATTTTGAACTGGTAGGCTTGTGATTTCAGATCCGATTTTGGTGGCGTCTTTCTGCCATCAAAATCGGATTTGTATTACCTATTGGAAAGAAATAAGTAAGGCATGAGACAATCATTTCCGATAATCCGATCCTTGAGAGGGAGTTTGATTCCCCGTTGGGTTTGTTGTATCGTGCTGTTGTGTGCGGTACTGCCTGTGGAGGCTCAATCAAAAAAAGATTTGGAGAACGAGCGTGCACAGATAGAGCAGCAGATTCGGAAGCTGAACGCAGAGTTGACGTCGGTCAAAAAAAATACACGCATGAGCAATGCTCAATTAGCGGTGTTAGGCAAGAAAATCAAGGAGCGTACACGACTTATCAACAACCTGAATAGTCAGATGCGATTGATTGATAGTCAGATTGCTGGCTTGCAGGACAGCATCGGAGTGCTACAGCTGCGCATCGACTCGTTGAAGCGGGAATATGGTAAGATTATCAGAGTTCTGTATGCAGAGCGTGGCAATCTCGATCGCAATACAATGCTACTTGACATAAAAGAGTACAACCGATCATTCTTGCGTCGGCATTATTTTGAGGAGTATTCTAAATACCGTCGCATGCAAGCTGCTGCCATTCGGCAAAGAGAAGACGAACTGAGAACGGTCAATATTACGCTGCAACATCAAAAAAACGAGAAAAACAATCTGTTGGAGCAGGAACAAAGGCAAAAATCTGCTTTAGCTGCTGAACAAAACCAACAGAAAAACAATTTGAAGAAAAACCAAAAAAGAGAGAAAGAACTTCAAAATCAGATTTCTAAAAAGGAGCAACAAAAGCGAAAACTGCAGCAGCAAATCCAGAAGCTTATCAACGAGGAGATTGCAAAGGCTCGTAAGGCAGAGGAGTTAGCTAAAAAATCGAAATCAAATGCCAATCAGCCAGCTAAGTCTGCTGGCAGCAACGACAAGTCAGCATCGGCAAGTGGCTCCAATGCGTTTGTATCGCAAAAAGGCAAATTGTCGTGGCCGTTGTATTTCAAGAAGGTAACGCGCGAGTATGGCAGATATACCCACGAGAGTGGTGGTGTGAATATGAACAATGGTATCGATTTGTCGGTGGCATCGGGCACCGTGGTGTCTGTCATCTTTGAAGGCAAGGTGTCGAAGGTGTTTGTCTGTCCAGACGGCAGCAAAGGTGTGATTGTTCGTCATGGCGAGTATATGTCGGTCTATGCAGGCTTGGGCAACGTGATAGTCAAAGAAGGTGCTTCGGTAACTACAAAACAGAAAATCGGAACAACACAGACCGATGCGTCTGGAGTGGTTGACTTCAGCTTCCAGTTATGGAAAGGTACCCAGAGTCAAAATCCCAGAAGCTGGTTGAAATAAGGTGAACTTACACCAAAAACAATCTATAGCATCTATAGCAATCTATCGAAATCTATCACATCTATCGAAATCTATCACATCTATCGCAATCTACCACAACCTTTCTAAACGCTGTTGTAGTTTTTGATTGGTTGATGCAATAAAACAAAGTTATGTATTTTATCTCCGATGCTCATTTAGGAGTTGGCAATGATAGTCTAAAGCGCGAACGTGAACTCTGTAACTTGTTGGATCAGATTAAAGATGATGCCCATATAGTGGTGTTTTTGGGCGATATGTTCGATTTCTGGTTCAGCTATAAGTATGTGGTGCCACGCGGCTGTATTCGGCTGCTTGGCAAGATGTCGGAGCTTGCCGATCATGGTGTCGAACTACATTATTTTATAGGCAATCATGATATGTGGATTTTTGACTATCTGGCGTCAGAGATGCCCATAAAGATGTATGAGGAACCTTGTATTATTCGGTACGACAACAAGCAGTTTCTTTGTGGACATGGCGACGGGTTGGGACATCTGGACAAGAAATATGATTTTTTGAGGCGGGTGTTTCGGAGCCGGTTCAATCAGAAAGCATTTGCGATGCTTCCGCCCCGTCTCACTTTTTCGATTGCGCAGAGGTGGAGCCGCAGCAGCCGTCAGAGCCATTCAAACCAGGAAAATCACTACATGGGCGATTCTCGCGAAGGTATTGTGATATACTGCAAAGAGCAGTTGAAGATACAACCTGTTGATTACTTTTTGTTTGGACACCGTCACACACCTTTGGATGTCAAAATTGAGGCGGGCAATCGTGTGGCACGGTATGTCAATACAGGCGATTGGCTCAACCACCGCACCTATGCGCATTACACCCCCAGTCAAGGTTTACAGCTGTTAAACTATCAAGCATAGTTTGTAAATTGGTTCATAAGTGGCTGTCGGGACGGCTATATATTTAATTTATTTTTTGTATATTTGCCATTGTTATTGTGTCTGTTTGTTTAATTCAAAATATTAACATTTAATAAAATAAAATAGTTTACTATGCAGAAAAAAGGTAATAAGTACGGTACTCACCGCGTGATTGAGCCTAAGGGCGTGTTGCCACAGCCAGCAAACAAGATTGACAACAATATGGACGAGATTTACGACAACGAAATTCTCATTGATGTCCAGACTTTGAATATTGACTCGGCTTCGTTTACCGACATTCATAATTATGCCAAGCAGCAGGCTGGCGAGGGTGCAAGCACCGAGAAAGTTATGGAAGAGATTAAGAAAGAGATGCTTCTCAATGTCGAGTTGCAAGGCAAACATCGTAACCGCCGTACGGGATCGGGTGGTATGTTGTTGGGTAAGGTTGCCAAGATTGGTGATGCTCTAAAAGGTAAAATCGACCTCAAAGAGGGCGACCGTATCGCTACCCTTGTAAGCCTGTCGCTTACGCCTCTCCGTATCGATGAGATTCTTGAAATCCGTCCTGAAATTGACCAAGTGGATATCAAAGGTCAAGCAATCTTGTTTGAGAGCGGTATCTATGCTAAAATCCCTACCGATTTGCCAGAGAAGTTGGTACTCTCAGCTCTTGATGTCGCAGGTGCTCCAGCTCAGACTGCAAAACTATGTCAATATGGTCAGAATGTAGTTATTTTGGGCGCAGGTGGAAAGAGTGGTATGATGTGCTGCTACGAGGCCAAGAAGCGTGTAGGCGTTACGGGCAAAGTGATTGGTTTGACCAATAGCCCGAAATCGACCAACCGTTTGAAAGACCTTGAGTTCTGCGATGTGGTGGTCAGTGTTGCTGGCAAAACACCTGTCGAGATTTACGAGTTGGTTAGCGAACTGACCAACGGGCAGATGGCAGACGTTACAATCAACTGTGTCAATGTGCCTGATCAGGAAATGACCGCTGTGCTCTGCACCAAAGATGACGGTACGGTCTATTTCTTCTCAATGGCTACCAGTTTTACCAAAGCCTCTTTGGGTGCCGAGGGTATTGGCGCCGATGTCAATATGATTATGGGCAACGGTTATACCAAAGGACATGCCGAGTTTACGCTTCAAGAACTCCGTGAGTGTCCTAAGCTCCGCAAGATCTTTGAGGAGTTGTACGCTTAGTTGTTAGCAAGCAAGTGGATAGGGTATTGTCCACACATATATAACCAGCGTTGTGCCGGGAGGCCATCGCTGGTTCTGATGCGAAATACGCACATTATCATTGTCGAATAAAAAAAAATCAAATGTTTAACCCAAATCAGTTGTGGTGATTTCGATCGCAGCTGGTTCTCAAACAGATTAAAGATATGCAAGTGGATCGTCGCAAAGAACTTTTCCCAAACGTCACTGACGAGCAGTGGAACGACTGGACATGGCAAGTCCAGAACCGTATTGAGACATTTGAGCAGTTGAGCCAATATTTCCAATTTTCGGACGAGGAAGCCGAAGGTATCAAGAAGGCTCTTGCCAAATTCCGTATGGCAATTACTCCATATTATTTGAGCCATATTGATCCTAATGATCCTTACGATCCAATCCGTCGTCAGTGTATCCCTACTGGCGCCGAGTGCAATATCGCTCCAGCCGATTTGCTCGATCCTTTGCATGAGGATGAGGATTCTCCTGCTCCTGGATTGACCCACCGTTATCCAGATCGCGTGCTGTTCCTTATTACCGATATGTGCTCGATGTATTGCCGTCATTGCACGCGTCGCCGTTTTGCGGGTCAGAAAGACTGTGAGTCGCCCAACGAGCGCATCGAGAAATGCTTGGCTTATATCGAAAAGACCGAGTGTGTGCGTGATGTGCTCCTCAGTGGTGGCGATGCCTTGATGGTAGGCGATGAGAAGTTGGAATATATCATCAAGCGCCTTCGTGCTATCCCTCATGTCGAGATTGTACGTTTGGGTACGCGTACGCCTGTGGTATGTCCACAACGTATCACCGACAATTTGTGCAACATGCTCAAGAAGTATCATCCTATCTGGATCAATACTCATTTCAACCATCCTAATGAGATGACCCCAGAGTCGAGTGCGGCTCTTGCCAAGTTGGCTGACGCAGGTATTCCTTTGGGCAACCAGACCGTGTTGTTGCGCGGTGTCAACGATTGTGTACATGTGATGAAACGTCTGGTTCACCAGCTGGTCAAAAACCGTGTGCGTCCGTACTATATTTACCAGTGCGACCTCAGTATGGGTCTCGAACACTTCCGCACGCCTGTTAGCAAGGGTATTGAGATTATTGAGGCACTCCGTGGCCATACGTCAGGTTATGCCATCCCGACCTTTGTGGTTGACGCTCCTGGTGGTGGTGGTAAAACTCCTGTAATGCCCAACTACGTGATTTCTCAAAGTCCAAACAAGGTGATACTCCGTAATTTTGAAGGTGTGATTACTACCTATACCGAACCTCGTGAATATCATGAGGATTGTCATTGCGCAGATTGCGAAGCCAAACGTCGTGTTGATGAAGGTGTGGCATCGTTGCTCGAAACCGACCGCATGTCGCTCGAACCGAGTCATCTCCTCCGTCATGAACGCAACAAGAAATAAATCAGTGGTGCTTGCTCCTCTCAATGGCATTCATCACACATAGTTTAGTCAAGAGAAGTTGGAGTGTATTTTTGCTCCTGCTTCTCTTGTTTGTTGCCCCCCTGTGTCATGCTCAGGTGGCGGGGCTGAATTCGTATGCTGCGTTAAGACTTACACCGTCGCCTTATGCCGCTGCTTTGGGTATGGATTATATCTCTAAATACGATGCGTCAATAGAGGGTGCTTTGTGTAATCCCGCTTTAATCAACGCTCAGTTTCATGCAGGTCAGATGGCTCTGAGTTATATGGGTCTGTCGCAAGGTACTAATTTCGCTACGGTGGCTTACGGCTGGCAGCATCAGCGTTTAGGAACGTTTGTGTTCGGCTTACGCTACTGCAGTTATGGAAGGTTCGACGGTTATGACG
>JAGHVA010000170.1 GCA_018064565.1 Candidatus Colimorpha onthohippi | reverse complement strand
AAGATAATGACCGTTGATTCCATTTTTCTTTTTTTTTGGATAGATTAATATAGTGTTAGTTAAATCTCTTTTACATCAATACGATAACCATCGATCGAAACAATTTCGATTTCTCTGTCGGGATCGATGAAGTTGTTGATTGCATGTACTTCGATACGCTCGCCGTTAAACTCTGCCATGCCGGTAGGCGCCAACCGAGCGATGGTAACACCATGCTCACCGACGGCAACGGTCAGCTGATTGACTTTGCTATCTACTTCTTCGTTGAGCGTGAATTTTTTCCATGTCTTCGTCTTCAGTAAAATGACCAAAAGGATAACGCATATTATTACGGATCCGATGAGCATGATATTACCCGTCAATGACCCGTACAAACTATAAGCCTTGATGATAGAGAATATGGTTAACCCGATGCCGCATATGCCAGCAATAAACCCTGGCAGTGCTACAATCTCAAGCGTGAGCAAAACCAAGCCCACAATCAACGTGATGATGAGAAGCAATAATGACATAATACTTGTTTTTTTAGGTTAGTAAGCGGTTGATAGCAAAGGCTACTTAATGATTTCAGAGGTGAGCTGCTTACCCAACAAGGCGGTATGCATCGGCATCAGTTCTTCCATGCTGCCAGTCTTTACAGCGCATTTGCCTATGCAATGAACCAATATCGCACACTGCTCTGCCTGTTCAAACGTGTGCCGGCATATATCGACCAATGCTTTGATTACATAATCGAACGTGTGCACATCATCGTTGTATAGCATCAGTTGACATCCGTGATCTTCAAGTACTGCTGCATCGCTGTCGGTTGCTGTCTGATGTTGGTGTTGATTCATGATGAGTTGTTTGTTATTATTATAGGTGTATGTTATCCCAACATTACGACAGCTTGTGCCGAGATGCCCTCTTCGCGCCCTTCGAACCCCAGATGCTCGGTTGTGGTTGCTTTTACCGACAAGCAGGTTGGGCTGATGCCCATCACCGCGGATAGCGTCTCGCGCATGGCGGGGATATGAGGTGCTAATTTAGGACGTTGTGCTATGATGATGCTGTCAACATTGCCAATCGAATAACCTTCGCGGCGAATCATGCCGCAGCATTGCGAAAGCAGCAATTTGCTATCGATGCCTTTGTAGGCGTTGTCGCTGTCTGGGAAATGCTGTCCGATATCCCCAAGTGCGGCGGCACCGAGCAGTGCATCGCAGATGGCATGAATCAGCACATCGGCATCGCTGTGACCGACCAATCCACGGGTGTAGGGAATCTTGATTCCGCCAATCCATAGTGGTAAGCCATCTTGTAACTGATGAACATCATATCCGATTCCAATCCTCATAGCTGACACTATTGCTATTTTTTAGACTCTTTGCCAAAATTGATACCCAATGATATTCGGATGGTGTTTGATAACGGGTTTGTGCTGAACTTGGTGGTAGGTACCAGATAGGACAAATCGAATGTGAACACATTGTATTTGATGCCAGCACCTACTGTTAGATATTGACGGCCACCCTTGTTGGCATGCTCGTAAAAGTATCCCAAACGGGCTGCGAATGTCTTGTTGTACCAATATTCGACACCGCAAGAGAGTTGTAACTCTTGAAGTTTCTCGCTGAAACCGCCTGGCGCATCATAGAGTGATTGGATAGCACTTTGTACTGATCCTAAGTTGGTGTAGTCAAGATAGCGACGTGTGTAGTCGGCGTCGCTCTCGCCGTCTTCCTGCACGGGAGGCGTAGCAACAAGCAGCTTGTTGATGTCCAGCAGAACATTGATTTGGTTGAACTCGTCTATATCGGTAGTATATCGACCACCTAACCTTAGGTTGGCGGGCAGGAATTCTTTCTTGGTGTCGTCGTCGGAGTAGGATAACTTGGCACCGATATTGCTAATCATGGCACCCAATGCAAATGAGTTCCCTTTGCCGAGGTCGTTCTGATAGTATAAGCCGAGGTCAGCAGCTATGCTGTTGGCTGCTTTGGTGGTCTGCGTCTCGCCTACGTTCTGACCGTTGGTAAGGTCGGAGTGGTTCAGCCTGCCGCTGGCTCCTATCGAAAGCTGGTCGCTGAGTTTCATAGAGTAGGTAGCGTCAACAGCAAACTCATTGGGGTGCATGTCGCCAAGTGTGTTGCCAAACTCATCGGTGCTTTGAATGTCGCCTAACGAGAAGTAAGTGAGAGAGACACCGAGTACGCCTCGCTTGTTGATTCGATAATAGCCGCCTAGATACAGCAGGTTCATATCGCTCACACCGAGGTTGCGAAGCCAAGGAGTATAGGTTGTGCTGAACCCAAGGTCGTCCTCAATAAATGCGAATTTTGCATTGTTCCAATGTGCAGAATAGGCATCGGGTTGTGAGGCTACGCCAGCGTCACCAAGTCCGCCTGCACGAGCATCGGGTGCGATAAGCAGTATGGGCATGCCTGTAGAGATGTAATTCTTTTGCTGACCAGCCTCGTTTGTGTTGCTCTTCTGAGCAGCGGTATGGGTCGGAATGGCACACAGTGAAATAATGAAAAGTGCCGTCAAGGAACGTGTTAAATACTTCATAATGGCTATAAACGTAACTATGTTCTATTTTATTGTTGTTACTAATGTTGTATCACTATTTTGCATTGTTTTGAAATCGTCTCGCCATCGGTGGTGGTAAGTATCATGCGAGCTATGTATATGCCGCTATGCAGCATGGCTCCTACTGCGTTAGTTAGGTTCCACGAGCAGGGACCTACCACATAACTGTCGTTGTTGATGGTGGGGTGTAGGGTGGTAACGAGGGTGCCAGTATAGCTATATATCGAGATCTCGGCAGAAGACAACTTTTGGGTATCGCTCAACTCTATGCGCAACTGTGTATTTGTGGATGCAGGATTGGGATAAGCAAAGAAAGACACATCGCCAGAAGATGGTTGACCTGTTACGATGAAATGGATTGTTGCGCTGTTGGAGTAATTGTAAATATTCCATGCCTTGAACGTGATGGAATGGTACCCTTGCTCAAGATTGTCAAAAGCATATCTCAACTGGCCGTTATGGCTGTTTGTTATATCGGGTTCGTAGAAATCGTTAAGTACTACTAATGTGTTGGGCTTGTTGTCTATCACCGCTGTTATGTCGTGCCCGATGCCACTTCCTACGGCATTGATGCCTACGCTGTCGGATATAAGTGCTATCAAGGTAGGGCTGTCGTCGGTCAATCCGCCATCTCTAAATAGGGTGTCGCCCATATATAGTCGTATTTGAGGACGAAATTCGCTGATGGTCAGCGTGGTGTCAAATCCTCCGAAATAGATGTTTTGATACACACCGGAGGCATCCGTCCCGTCTGTGCTGCGGGCGTAGTGACTGATTTTTCCTTGTTCGTAGTTGTAAGCCACATCGCGTGGCACAATAAAACGGTACTGAAATTTACCATTAGCGATGGTTGTAGATCCTTTATAAAGAAGGCTTTTTTGCTGACTGAATTGGACTTCTGAGTCCTCGTTGTCGTTACCTAATGTCAAGGCCTTACTTTCACGGTCATAAACCGAGGCGAACAATGTGCCGTTGAAGTTGCTGACGCAGAGACTGTCTTGCCGAATTTCGCCTTCGACGACTACCTCTGAAAGCACCATTACACTGTCGGCTACACTATCGGTTACAGGTCTGTTGTTGATGGCGGTAACGACAGCATTGTATTGAGGTACGGAGGGCATGAGTGCAGGGTCGCCAAGCAGTGTGATGCTGTGCGACACATTGTAGGCGTTTTTTGCGTTGCGCAAAGCATCGCCGATGCGTACTTGACCACCAGTTAGCAGTGAGCATAGCATTGTATTGAAACTCTCGTTATGGCTGATAGGTCGTGCTGGTGATAGTGAAGCAATGGCACCCCCTTGGGCATGTAGCCACATCTCGGCACCGCAAGTCTCACCTGGAATGTCATATTTGCCATAGGTGCAGGTGCTTGTTACCAGAATTGTGTGTTGTTGGTGGTTGGTGTAGTTGGACACCTCGGTCTCTGTTACATAACGTTCTGTTCCGATATACTGTAAAGAGCCGTGTCCTATGTAGTTGAAAAGCAGACATCCATAGTCCATCCGCTTCTTGATGGCATTGTTGGCGTCGGGATAGAAAGAGCCGATGGCACCAGACTGCTCTACATACGCATCGGCATAAATCTTGTCGATGTTTATGTGTGGGTATTTTTGTTTGATGGTATTGGCAAGATATTCGGCAGAATGGGTAAATGTGGTGTCGTGTAAGCAAGATGGGTCGGCATCATCAGCGAGCAGCGTTACATAATTGC
>JAGHVA010000091.1 GCA_018064565.1 Candidatus Colimorpha onthohippi | reverse complement strand
CACTCATACTATCCATTGCCGCGATTCTGCTTCTCGCTGCATGCCGCAAAGATGCAGAAGAGCTTGGCAATCCCAATAGGCAATACAATATCAACACTTATGTCAAACAATTTGAGGTAATATGGCATGGCATAGACAACAGCTATGTGTTTTGGGGACGAGACACAGTGGATTGGGATGCCAAATACGAGACCTATCATCCGCTGTTTGAGGCATTAGACCACAAAGACGTTGTTACCGATGAGGAGTTTACAGAGTTGTGGAAAGGTGTTGTAGGGCGGCTCATCGACCACCATTTCGTATTAAAAATCAAAAACCTACGCACAGGAAAAACAATCAACATCGGAGGGGGTAGTCGCGACATCAAAGAGCGGGCAGACTACCAGTCTGTCCCCGACAGTTTCCTCTTGGCAGCACTGCGCAATCACAGCCAACTATCTACTCTGTATGAAAACAAAGAGGGTTGTGAATGTTATGCGGCACTATTCGACAAATCAAATGGAAAGAAGATTGCATACTTTCGACTGAAAAAATTCCAATTGGCAGACCTGATATACATCACACCCCAAAGAGGAGACCCCTATGTACGGGAGGCCACCAACAAAGCGTGGAAACCCCTGTTGAATTTCTACGGTCCGCAATGGATGCGATACACTTTCGGATACGATATCAACTTTGTCAACTCCAGCAATCCCAACGGCTGGATCAACGACGACAATGTAGAGGGACTCATTATCGATGTGCGCAACAATGGTGGTGGCAATGCAGACGACCTCACGCCTCTTATAGGTGGACTGCTTCAGAGTCCATTACACTACGGCTATTCGCGCGTCAAAGAGGGATTGGGCAGGTTGGATTACAGCGCTTGGACACCGTTCAACATATTGGTGCCACCTGCCCACATGAATAGAGCCAAACCTATTGTGATATTAGCCAATGCAAGCTCCGCAAGCTGTTCCGAAATCACCACACAATCCATACACTCTCTGCCCAACGGCACATTTGTAGGCAAACGCACCGAAGGTGCCACCTGCCCACTATTGCCTGGCTATTTTGACCTGCTCAACAGCGGCTGTTTCGGTGGAAGCGATGCCTCGTCGTTCAACGACTTGGGGTATTATGTATATACCAGCAATTTCGATTTGGTTACAACCGACTACTCCTCGCTCGAAGGCATAGGCGTTGTGCCAGATATTGACTGCGCTATCGACCTCAATAGCCATAACGATGCCCAATTGGACAAAGCCCTTGAGATACTAAACCAATAGGCTGACCTCAATATTATCAAACGCCACAAAACAATCCATAGGTAACACGCCTTGTTGAAAATGTAAGGCACACCTATGGATTGTTTTGATTTTATTGCTGTGCGGTGGTGCTGGCGCAGAACGGTGGCTCTCGATTGGAGGTGGGAAGTCAAGTTCTGGGCAAACACCACTACCCTACTCGCATACCAACCGCACAGAGTGACTGGCGCAGCGACTGCCGTCGCTTGTGTAGAGGCTGCCACTATCGAAGTATAGGTAGTCCGCGCCGTAGATACCAGCGGACTTCGAAGACCAATAGTTGCCGTAGCTGCCCACATAGCTGACCGAAGTACTACACCGGTAGCCCGCAGCAGGCGAGAACAACGCACCAGCACCCTCCATCGCCTCCCACTGCGTAGTGGTGTAGTTGTTGGTCGCCCAGTCATTACCATACCCAGCTGTAAACGTGCAGCCTGACGGCGTTGTCCAACTGTCGGGCAAGAATACTACTCCATGCACCCCATTTACCGTGGCAGGACCGTACTTGGAGGAGGCATTGGTTCTGGTATATCGTAAATAATACCACTCAGCATAGGTCAGCGTCCGCCACTTGCCTGCCACATTCCCACCGTTGCTGATGGCGTTATACACGCCCCAGTCATAGTTAGTACCAGTAATATCACCTAATGGACCATAATCGCTGTTGGTTGTGGAGTTTAGGTACGGATTGCAGCCGTTGTACCCGCTGGTGCCCCACCCAAAGAGGTCGATATAACCTGTATAGCTGCTGCTGATATTGGCATTATCGCTGCCAGACACATTGCCTGGAGCTTCGTTATATTGTTGTCCATTTTGTGATGCGCTGCCCACATAGTCGTACTGATGCTCTGCAAAGCGCCATGTGCCAGACTTGGTGGTGTCATCGGCACAAGCATGCTCGCCAGTGGTGGTATATTGCAGGTTGCCCTGCGAGAAATGGACTTTCTTGGTAGCCGACACCGAGAACAAGCCCGACAAAGCACCTTTGGGTGTGGTAACAATCTGCACCGCTTCGCCGTAGGCAGTGCCTTTACTATTGGTGGCATAGGCACGCACATAATAGGTAGTACCCTCGCTAAGTCCTGTAATGGTGCTGCTGAATGAGCCCGTTCCCGTGCCATCGGTAGTCTTGCCCAAGCAGCTGCTAACCGTAGGCGTGCTCGAGGTGTTGCTCCAGCATACGCCACTCGCTGTAACCGCTGAGCCACCATCGAAGGTTATATTTCCGCCCACCACCGCACTGGTGTCGGTGATGTGGCTGACTGTGGTGGTAAACACAACGGGCAACAAATCACACACTAACCGCACAGATCGACCGTAGGTACGGTAGAGTGTGGATTTCGTACCGAGGTTGCTACTACCGAAGTACAAATAGTATGCATACATACTACCATAAGCAGTTGAAGACCAGTAACCACCATTGTCGCCTACACTACCGACCGTAGTGCTGCTCCTATTGCCTGCCGCAGGCAAGAACAACGCCCCAGCCGTCTCCATCGACGCCCACTGCGTGGCGGTGTAGTTATTGGTAGTCCAGCCGTTGGCAGAGCCTGCTGCGAACGAGCAGCCTTCTGGTTGCGCCCAACTGTCGGGCAAGAATACTACCCCATGCACTCCATTCACCGTGGCTCGCCCATGCTTTGATGAGGCATTAGGTCTGCCATTGTATAGATAAATCCATTCCTCATTGGTCAGCGTCCGCCACTTGCCTGCTACATTGCCACCGTTGCTGATGGCATTATACATACCCCAGTCGTAGTTAACATAACTGCCCATCAAGTTGTTGCTGCTTGAAGGGCCATAATCGCTATTAGTCTCAGAACTCAAATACGGGTTGCAGCCGCTGTAACCGCTGGTACCCCACCCGAAGAGGTCGATATAACCCGTATAACTGCTGCTAACGCTCTCATTGCCGCAGCCGATATAGTCGTATTGATTAGCAGCAAAGCACCATGTGCCCTGCTTGGTAGTTCCATCAACGCAAGCGTGGCTACCTGTAGTGGTATATTGCAGGTTGCCCGCCGAAAAACGCACCTGCTTACCCTCTGCTACCGAGAACAGCCTTGGCAGAGCCCCGTTGTCGCCCTTGGTAACCGTTGATCCGCCCGTTGTGTTGCCACACTGCGTGGTGAACTGCACCACCTCGCCATAGGCAGTATCCACGTTGTTAATAGCGTAGGCACGCACGTAATAGGAGGTACCCTCGCTAAGTCCCGTAATGGTGCTGCTGAACGACCCCTCACCCGTGCCGTCGGTAGTCTTGCCCAAGCAGCTGCTTACCGTAGGCGTACTCAACGTACCCCAGCACACACCCCGTGCCGTAACCGCCGCACCACCATCCGAGGTGATATTACCACCAGACACCGCCCCCGTAGCAGTAACACCCGTCGCCGTGGTGGTGGTAAGCGTTGGCACTGTTGCTGACTCACACACCAACCGCACAGATAGACCGGCGTCGCGATTGCTGTAGTACGTGCCGAGG
>JAGHVA010000156.1 GCA_018064565.1 Candidatus Colimorpha onthohippi | reverse complement strand
CCCCCACTTCAACACGATTTTTGCCGTTTTCAGACCATTTAACGACACTATCCCCCCTTGTACAGCACAAAAAAAACATACTTTTGCCTAATTCTTGCCTAATTCTTGCCTAATTTAGCCAAAAATTAACACATTTTAACACAAATCAAACACACATAAAAAAAGGGCAAACAATGCCCAAAAACCACTCAAACCGCACCCTCTCACCCGCCTCAGACCATCATCACCCAACCCCCGACACCCAACCAAGCAAAACACCGCAAACCAGCCAATTACACCAACCCCACACATAGCAAAACCCACCATCCAAGACCATCTACAACCACAATTCAACCATCATTCAACCAACCCTCACCCCAAAGCCAAATCCCTCCCCAAAAAATCAACCAAAATTCAACCAAATCACATTTCGTTTGAAATTAATTAGTCATCCACAAAACCACGCAACACAATAACACACTAATCATTACGTCAAATTTCCAACCAACTCAAATTCCACATTTCGTTTTAACCCCCATAGATTACACCATTTCACATTGCTCGCCAACATCAGTGGCGTTTGCTTCTCGCCTCAGCCAAAAGCAAACGTGTTTTTTCATCACTTAGGCATTTACCCCTATAACCAAACATCATTTCTTACAGACAACAATAAAAGAACATCTCTGGTTGAGAAACCAGAGATGCTCTTTATATTAAATTTAGCCACGCTTTCTCGCCTCGCAAACCTTGTCTGCGCTCAGCTAATCGAAAACATTTAACTAAATCATTAAAACTGAAATTAACGAACAATAAGTTTTTCGACCTTGGTGAGTTTCTCGTTCGAGACGCGAACGAAATAGACACCCTTCGACAAACCGGCAAGACTTATGGTGTGGCTACCCTCAGCACTCATCTTGCTGCTGTACACCTCACGACCACTCATGTCAATAAGAGCACAATCCATCAAACCAGTCATACCCTTCACCTCCATACGAACCTGGTTGATTGCAGGATTGGGCTGGAGACTCATGCTAACGCGCGATTTGATACCATCAATACCTTCGTACTCTTCGAAAGCAACAAAGACCGAATGATTATCGCTGATGTTGCCAAACACAATCTCGAAAATGCCATCAGAGATACTATTCACCTTGATGTCGCCTTCCTCATAGTTGATGCTGAGACCATCAGTTTCGGAATTGTAAATCTCCTGACCATCGATTGTGATGGACTTTACAGCACCCTCTTCTGAAGGCGCAGCGTAGATATAGTGGGTAGAACTTTCTGACACATCTGTCGTCTCGCCACACATATTGGCGTCATCATTGTCAAGATACACAATACCAAGTTCACCATCGTCTTCGCATTCGAAATTGATGTGGAACGTATCCTTATCAACACGAGGACCAATAATCATGTGAATCATAGGATATGAGCCCAAATAGGTACCGGCCCAGCAGTTGTCTTTTGCCACTGGGTCATAAACGCGTACATCATACCAGTTATCAATACGACCCTCTTTAGCAAAACGAGAAGCAAATTTTTCATCACCAATGTTTTTCTGATCCTCCTCACGGTTGAAGAAATGATATTTCAGAGTGTCTTTGGTATTCTCCTTATATTGGAAATAATAGTCTTCTGAAGAGGTTGCTACAGCAAAGTAACCTAATTCTTCCAAACGATAACCAATACGATAACTTACATTGGCCTCCAATTCAGGCTGCTCTGGGAACTCAAGGAAGATAGGTTTGTAATTACCTTCGCTCGTGTACTGATCGCGAGTCAAATATCCAAAATTGCCCAACAACTCATCTTCGTTAAACTCTCTACCGATATTGTTGGAATCGACAGTGTAACTACCAGCACCAGTATTCATTGACCTGAACGACACAGTGTTTTTGTTATCGTCATTGCAAGCATCATACATCAAGACAGGGCTGATTACAGAATTGTCGTAACGATAACGAGCATAAGTGGCAGGAATTAACTCAACACCACGGATTACAAACGGGTTGTCGTTCTCGTCCTTAGGAATACTGTCACCAGTTGTGTAACGAAGCTCTACCTCGTAACCCTCAGCAGCATAGTTTTTCGAATTAGAAGTTACATATTTCTTGTCATCGGTGAAACCATAACGGAAAGCACGCTGACCGCTAATTACACCATTGTCACGACTCCATACATAACCCTTGATAGACTCCTCATAGTCGGACACCTTATAATAGATGGTGTCGAACTTATAATCCAAACCTGAATTGGTAGTAACCTGAGCATATACAAAATAGTCGCCCACCTCATCGGTAGTAAAGTGATTTTGGAACGCTGCGTCAGCCTTCTTAACATTTGTGGCCAAGCAATGCCAACCATCGGCATCACGGTTTTGGTCGTCAGTATGGTAACCAGCGGGG
Source organism: Candidatus Colimorpha onthohippi (assembly GCA_018064565.1). Taxonomy (GTDB): domain Bacteria; phylum Bacteroidota; class Bacteroidia; order Bacteroidales; family P3; genus Colimorpha; species Colimorpha onthohippi. Next base: position 7,438 of record JAGHVA010000156.1, on the reverse strand, counting down.
TCAACCATAACATATTTTACGTCAGCTTGCTGATTGAATACAGAGATTGTACCATTAGCAAACTCACCAATTTTCTCAGCATCTTCACCACTCTTGTAGTTCCAGATAGTAGCGACAGTACCAGTTTCATTGTTGATTCCCGTGTTCGAAATCTGGCAGTTCCAGAAGAAAGGAGTTTCCAAACCTTTAGGATAAATCTGGTATCCACCCTCGCTGTAATACTGAGGACGAGGGCTTAAACGACTGGGCTGACCCTCTAAGACTCTTACATCGTCGAGCATCCACCAATAGCCATAACTTGCTTGGTTGGTAGTAGGCTTACTGTAGAAACGGATACGCAGTTTCAACTTATCCTTGTTACCACCAGTGGCATTTTGAGCCATTGAAACAGCACGCTTAGGCAATGCATAGGTAGATTTGCCATAGATATCACCGTTCACAATTACATCAACATTCGTAACATTGATTTCCATCGAGAACCACTCACCATCAGCTATTGAATAATCTACAAAACACTGATCGTAGTACTTGCAATAATATTGATACATCTCAATATCAACATTATTAACACTCGACACATCAATTGGTTCTGTAAACTCAATGTATGTATTGATACAATACGATCCAACCTGATCTTGGTCAATCGATGACAAAATCATCATACCATCACGACCAGTGCTCGTGGTATCGAACAAGCCGTAAATCTGATACCACAAACCACCAGAGTAAGCAAAATAATTGAAAAGGGCAGGCCAAGTATTAGTCCAAGCTACATGCTTCAAGTCGTTGGAATCATTCCAACTAATTCTTGACCAACTACAAGCAGTTTTTGGTGAAGTATGTTTCGAAGCATACTCTCCATCCAATTTTTCAGTAGCCTGCACGTTACCTAACGAATACATAGCACTCCCATTCAACCCTTCTTCCTCCTTATCAGAATTAAATTCGCAGTGCAGCAGCACATTTTCTGCTGGCTTTGCAGCCTTGGTAAAGATTGATGCGTTGTAGCCCACCATAGGTTGCTGGGCGGGCTGCTGGCTTGGATCCAGCGAGACAGTGTTGCGGCGACTGGCGGTATTGTGGTCATCGCCAGCAGCAGTACGCACTGTTTGAGCAAACGCTAACGTTCCACACAATGCGAAACACGCAACCATAAGAGTTTTTTTCATCTTTTTGTTGTTTTTGAATTAATATTTTTTGAACACAATTTTATTATACCTTTTTCATTATCAAACCCATAAATTAAGACGCTACACAAAACCACATTCTACACTAAACGGTGCAAATATAGAACAAAATTACGAAACAACAAATATTTTTTGTTTTTTTATGTTTAACATAATAAATCGTATTCAATGTGAGTTATCTACCCCATAAGATAGGTTATTGCAATTACACTCTATCTCGGCAACGTCACACAAACATGAGTTCTTCCCGTTTCACCCAATTTGTTGTATGGCTGCTTTGTGCAACAGCCATTCTCTCTGGATGCCACAGTAGTAAGCAGTCTGCAAAACAGCAGTCTGGCAAATTCCACCGCAATGCCATAATAGTCGCAGATGAGCATCAGCTTGCGACCGACTGCTTAATGATTGACGCCAAATCGGCATTGTTAATCGGCAAGAAAGACGGCGCCAAACGCATCTATCTAAAAATCATCTCCGAAAACCCCTCCTACAGTGCAGCATACTATGAATTGGGACGCCTATTGCTGACAGACGGACAGACCGACAGCGCACTACTGATGACTCAAAATGCCGTGCGATTGGCAGATACCAACCTGTGGTACCGATTGCAATTGGCAGACATTTACGAGAAGCAACAAGACGGTGAGAATCTTACCAAATGCTGGGAGACTATAGTCAAGCAGCATCCAGATGTGCTTGACTACTACTACGAGTTGTCCAATGCCTACATCACAGCAGGCAATATCACTCAAGCCATTCAGGTTCTCAACCGAATTGAGAACCGTTATGGTGTCAGCGAACCCGTCTCTCTCCAAAAAATAAAACTGTGGGATGCTTTGGAGAAAGAGGATCAAGCTATAGCCGAACTTGAGCGGCTTGCCAATGCTATGCCTTACAGCACCAAATACAACGCCATGATAGCCGAGTTTTACATGAAGCAGAAAAACTACGCTAAGGCAAAGACTTACTACGACAATATAGCCAACTCTAACCCCGATGATGAATATATCCACATCTCGTTGGCAAACTACCACCGGCTAACTGGTGATTGGATTGCTGGCTATCGCGAGTTGCAAAAAGGCTTTGCGCTTCCGGGTTTAACCTGCGACGAAAAGCTGGATATTATGGTCAGCTATTTTTCAACACAAGACTTTTATCACACCCACACCAACGAAGGGCTGGAACTGCTGGATTTACTCTCTTCACAGTGTCCAGACAACGGCAATATCGCCCTATGCCACGGAGATTTGTTGATGCGAACTGGTCATTACAGTGAGGCTTCAAAGCGGTTTATGGTCAGCCTGCGTGCGGATAGTAGCCGGTACGAAGTGTGGGAGTCGCTGCTAATCTGTCTCAACGCCAACCAGCCCAAGTCGGACACACTGGCGGACTATGCTCGGCGCGCAGCAATCCTATTCCCCCTTCATCAACTGCCATCATACATCCAAGCAGTATGCGCTCTGGTGCGCAACGACTACGAAACTGCAATAAAACATGCCACTCAATGCGAACGCATTGGGTTTCACCGCAACTATCTGGAGCCACAATGCTGCGCACTTCTTGGCGATTGCTACTACCATACCCAACAATACGATAAGGCCTGGCAATATTTTGAACGTTGCTTGCAGTTAGACAGTACGGATGTCGGAACGCTCAACAACTACGCTTATTTTTTAGCGGAACAAGGGCACGACCTTGACAAAGCCGAACGAATGTCGCGCAAGACCATTGAAGCAGACCCTCTCAACGCCACTTTTTTGGACACCTACGCATGGATTCTGCATAAGTTAGGTCGCAAACAAGATGCCACATCCTATATCGAAAAAGCGCTCAAATATGCAGAAGAAGACCGCGACACGTTAAAAGCACACTACGATATCATAACACAACAACAATAATAATTTATCCTAACACACATTTAACATTATGGCACTTACTTTAGAAAAAGTCATTGCAAATTGCAAGCCAGGATGGCATGTCAATGAGAAAGTCGCACAACGCATCATAGAACGTTGCAACATGAACAACGGACTTTGTCCTTGTCATCATCCCGAAAACGATGGAGACCTACAATGCCCATGCGAAAGCTACCGGTTGAGGGACAAATGCTGCTGCACGCTATATCTAAAAGACGAATAGAGACCAGCCACCAAATACATTTGCCTGCTGTCATGCCGCATTTCCGTTTGCATATTTTGATATTCCTGCTGGCAGTGATTACATTGGTTGGATGCAGACACACCCGCAACATCAGCGATGAGAGGCCACTTGCAGTTCCAAACGCAGACGTATCTGTTGCCGAACCAGTGTTTCATTGTCCATACCAGTATCTCAGTGCTGCTTTTGAATGCAAGGCAGGCTCAATGGAATGTAACGGGTTGCTGCGCACTGAATGCGACAGTTTAATATGGGTTTCGGTCAGCAAGATTATCGAAATAGGTCGAGTGGTCTTCACACCCGATAGCATTACTTGTTATCTCAAGATATACAACCGATATTTCAAAGGGTCGTATGAAGACCTTTTTCGTATTACTGGCTATCAGACCTCATTTGATGAGTTGCAGCAACAAATTAGCGATGCTTACACTCAGCAGTCCTCTGTTATTGAAATACCCATTCACTCCAAGCAGATAGATATTACCCTTACAGTCTTGCCCCGACATGCCGACCGGCTGTCCACAAGACCTACTTTCCCACTAAATATTCCACGCAATGCCAAAGTGCTGTCAGACTGGTAGAATATTGTTTCTAACCCTTTGCTGTCTGCTAATGCCCGCCATTCAAGGACACAGCCAGACACTTGAGGATAGAAGGCAAGACACTGCTGAGGCTATTGTGCAGCGGTTTATGAGTATCGTGGCATACGATGCGCTACCCCACGATAGCATATTGTTTATCCGTAGTCATGTTGTAAGTCGCCATGCTCCACACGACACTTGCGTTATTCTCCGATGGTTTGCATGGCCGCACGACAGACGCATTGAGGTATGGCAACACGACACCCTTGTGGAAGCTTACCACAATAGAGGTCTGACCCGCTTTCGCAAACTCGACTCACAAACACACCAGTGGATCGATGCAAGCCACATCCACTACGATGACATGACCATCGGATACGATTATCGCGGACCGTTGTACAACCGACACACCAACGGATGCCACATGCTTTTTGATGGGGTCTACCTTTTCAACGGACATCCTGTCAAAAAAATATCAGTATCAATGCCCGAAAGTTATGATCGTGAATATCTGTTTGAGAAAGAGAGTGGATTACTTTTTATGGTTATCGAAAAAAACACCTCGTTTGGGCAAGACAAGATGGACGAGGATAGGCACATTGATTGGCGAGCATACGATGAGTATTTACCTGTTGGTCAGAGTTTGATTGTAAGCAAAGAGTGCTATCAGCATCATGGCACTGTAACTTTTGTTACACATTATCCAGAACTGATACCATTGGACAAGTTGATTTTCGAGAACGACCAAAGGTAAATAGCCGATTTTAGACACACATCATGTTTTCAGATGAGTACTATATGCGAATAGCCCTATGCGAAGCGCAGGATGCCTATAACGAGGGAGAGATTCCTGTAGGAGCCGTGATAGTAAGTCATGATAGTATCTTGGCGAAGACACACAACCAGACCGAGCGACTTACCGATGTTACAGCCCATGCTGAGATGCTTGCCTTTACATCTGCTGCAGCAGCACTTGGATCTAAATATCTGTCCGATTGTACATTATATGTAACCTTAGAGCCATGTGCGATGTGTGCAGGGGCTGCGGGATGGACTCAGATAAGCCGCATCGTATATGGAGCGTCCGACCCCAGACGAGGATTTGAACAATGGGGACGGTCGGTATTGCATCCCAAGACGGTAGTTGACCACGGTGTACTCAAAGAAGAGTGCGAGCAACTTATCAAAGACTTTTTTATAAATCACCGGTAAGTATTTCTGTTATACATACCCACATTTTTTACACTACGATTCAAAACAAACTATACAACAAATGAAACCCACATTACTTGTCTTGGCTGCCGGCATGGGCAGCCGCTATGGTGGACTGAAACAGATGGACGGTTTGGGTCCCAACGGTGAGGCCATCCTTGACTATAGCGTAACCGATGCTATTCGCGCGGGGTTCGGAAAGGTGGTCTTCGTAATCCGACATTCGTTTGCCGACGACTTCAAGAAAGTTTTTTGCGCTGACCGCTATCACAATCAAATTGAGGTATGCTACGTTTTCCAAGAACTTGACTGCCTACCTAAGGGATTCAAAGTTCCTGAAGGACGCGAAAAACCTTGGGGGACCAACCACGCTGTAATGATGGCAAAAGACTGTATTCATGAGCCGTTTGCCATTATCAATGCCGATGATTTCTATGGTCGTGATGCTCTTAAGCAGATGGGCAACTACCTGCAAACCCTTGACGGCAAGACAGGTCAATACTGCATGGTAGGGTACCGCCTCGACAAAACACTTTCGGAACATGGTACAGTATCGCGCGGTGTGTGTGTTGCAGACAACGATGGCAATCTGGTTAGCGTTACCGAACGGACCTCCATAGCCCGCGAAGGCAACACCATCTACTTTACCGATGCCGACAACAGCAAGCAGGCTCTTGAGCCAGACACCACCGTATCGATGAACCTTTTTGGATTCACTCCCGATTATTTCGTTAAAAGCGAAGAGCTATTTGTTGCATTTCTCCAAGAGCGTGGTTCGGAGTTGAAGTCAGAGTTCTATGTTCCTTTAGCAGTAACTAAACTCATTCAAAGCGGCTATGCAACTATGCGTGTGCTCAAAACCTCATCACAATGGTTTGGCGTCACATATAAAGAAGACAGACCGATGGTGGTGGAGCGGTTCCGCCAGTTGCATGAGCAAGGTGAGTATTAAGTTCTGCCCATGATTGAACGAAGCTCTATCCTGACTTTTGCTAATACCCATGCCAACGACGACCCCAATCGTCTCTGCTTGTGGCAGGAGCGATATCCTGACATAGACCTCGGAAAAGTGGCGCAACAATTAGAGGGGCGCAAGCAAGCCAAAACCAAGTGGCCATGGCTTGCAGACATCAACTCTTATTGGTACCCACCCCGCCTCAATCGGGAACAAAGTTCGTCTGAGGCCACCGCACGCTACAAGTCTGAGACCCTGATACCCATAGGGTGCAAACTAATTGACCTCACTGGAGGCATGGGTATTGATTGTGCATTGTCTGCCCCGCGATGCTCACAGGTTGACTATATTGACATCAACCCAGAATTATGTGAAAATATGGCATATAACTGTCAGGTGCTCGGCTTACGTAATGTTCGATGCCATTGTGCCGACAGCATCGAATGGATTGAGCAGCAACAGTTAGATAGCAATATCCAGCCTACCGTCATATATGTAGATCCTGCACGGCGGGACGCACGAGGCAATCGAGTAGCAGCCTTTGAAGACAGCATCCCAAACATCCTGCCTCGGCTCGCAATGATTATGGGACACTGCGACAAACTCATCATCAAAGCATCACCAATGATTGACATAGCGGCAGCCCGCAAAGAACTATCAAATTATCTAACAGAGATACATATCGTTGCGCTACACAACGAATGCAAGGAGATATTGTTTGTTTGCCAACAACAGCCTCGATACCCCTACGACAGTATCACTTGTGTAGATCTGCCTCGACAGCCCATCACCTTTGACCATGCCACAGACGCCTGCATCCCGACACACTACTGCAATATGCTGGCACAATACCTTTACGAACCAAACGCTGCGCTGATGAAGAGCGGACTCTACCACAGTATTGGTCAGCAATATGCGGTAGAGGAAATAGACAGAAACAGCCATCTATACACACATCCCGACCTTATCAAAGATTTTCCAGGCCGTATCTTTCAAGTGATTCAGGAGGTGAAGCTGAATGCCAAAAGTGTGCGACAGGTTATGACAGCCATGGGCGATTCTGGTAGCTGCGCCCATGTGATAACACGCAACTACCCCGCTGCCGCTGCTGTCCTGCAAAAACAGTTGAAGCTACGCGAGGGAGGATCGCTCTTTATCATTGCCACTACCATGCAAGGCAAGAAAATAGGGGTATTATGCCGACAAATACTATAAATCAAGCGAAGATAGGGAGCTTGCTTCCGCTATGTCAAGTTGATAAAACCGAAGGTCATGAGCACCGCTTATAAAAAAATAATTCGACATTTTCGATAAGCCGAGAGCAGACAAGCTTGCTTGTATGCCGA
>JAGHVA010000155.1 GCA_018064565.1 Candidatus Colimorpha onthohippi | reverse complement strand
AGAACAAGAATTACAAAACATTGTGAAAAAGCGCGTGTGTAAGGTACTCCGAGAATACGAAGCAAACGATTCGAAATGTGATATTTAGCAATTATGGAAATATGAAGAATATCTTTTAGAAACTTATGGCACTGGTCTTTATAGACATAATAAAATGTTTTTTGAACAAAGACATTTATATGAAGGGTTGATACATTCATACGATGTAGATGTGTTAAAAGACCGATTGGTACAATTGGGTGTACAAGTATTGAAGGTTGATACCTCTAACGAAACGCCTCGTATATGTGCTATGATTGCAGAAGAAAATCGGCAACAGGTGTCGCAATTGCTAACACAATGTGGATGGTATGACATACAACCTAACGAATCTATTAGTATGATTGTTCCTAAATTTGGAAAAGATGCGCAGGAACTCGTTTACAACACTCACAATGGAATTTTGTATCATACTACACGCCTGAGCAATTGTGATAGAATTTACGACCAAGGATTAGTTTCAAGAAGCGGCAACAAAATTGATTATAGTCAAGATTTATTTCACTTTCTCTTTTCGCCAAACGAATGTGTTGATTTGGCATATTCGTTATCCATGGAGACCAAGGATCACCCACTTGAATTTGCATTGTACAAGATAGACCTCAACAAAATAAAAAGAGATACTATAAAACCGAAGTTTTTCTTTGACCCGCAATATCCCCAATCAGTAGTTACGTTAGATAATGTACCCTCATACTGCCTTACGAGAATAAGAGATTTCGAACTTATTGACGAGTAAACGCTATGCTTTGCAGTTTTGACAAAAATATCGCACCGTTGCCAAGGCGGTGCGATATTTTTGTTTTGAGGATATAGGTTGTGAAAATCTGGCAGACAGATTAGTGCTGTACCAGATTAGAAGCGTTTGATTGCTGTTCGAAGATGTATTCCAATTGCTCGTCGGGCGATAATCCCAACATGGGAATCATGGCTTGAGCACTGCTAACCATATAATGGTCAGGAAAATTTTTGATATAATCTTCCAATGCTATTTTTGCATCGTCATACCGTTCGGCACTTTCAAAAATGACACCTTTAGAGAAATAGCAGAGTGGGATCTCCTCAAAAGAAGGGTATTCGTTGATAATCTGATCCAGAATTTCAATGGCTCTATCGGTATTGCCCAGATTGAACACGATATCGGAGGCTTTGAACAGATAGATGGGGGCGAGACTGTCCTCATCGTAGCATTTGGCATAGTCAAGATACATGACTACAAGGCTGTCTGCAAGTTGGCTGTCGCTTGCGATATCAATCATTGATAGCCGTTCCTCATAGTTGGAAATTTGCTGTATCAACTCTTCTTGATTGGCTTGAGAATTGCATGCGGTAGCTATTACGCAGCATGCGGCAATCCATAAATAACGGCATGTTTTCGATAAGCCGAGCGCATACAAGTTTGCTTGCATGCTGAGGCGAGAAAACGACTGTTTCAAAGAAACGAAACTTTTCATTTTGTATGTTGCTGAACTAATTGTTATTTACGTTTCATGCGATAAGTGGTGCGGTATTTGCCAGCTATTACATCATTTACTTTTCGTCTGATGAGTGTTTTGCGGAGCTGACTTACACGGTCGGTAAAAACTTTTCCATCAAGGTGGTCAATCTCATGTTGTGCCACACGAGAATACATACCACTAATTTCTTCAAAATGCTCGTTCCAATCCGCGTCAAAATAGTGGATACGGATGTCAACTGGACGTAGCACATCTTCATGGATGCCAGGAATACTCAAACACCCTTCGCAGAAATAATTTTTCTCGGTACTCACTCCAAGAATTTCAGGATTGATGAGTGTGTGCTCTTCGGTAGCAGTCCCATAAGTTTCGGTTTTCTCATCGTATGGTCTAAACCCGATGACGACCAGCCGGATAGATAGGTCTATCTGTGGAGCAGCCAATCCCACACCGTCTGCGGCATACATGGTTTCGTACATATTGGCTATGAGTTCTTTTAGGTTTGGATAGTCGGGCGATATAGGTGCTGCCACTTTGCGTAAAATCGGGTCGCCCAAACCAACAATAGGTAATATCATGATATTTGTATGATTAGAGTGTTTGCTATCGTTTTTTGTTTTTTAGTTTTTCTGATTCATATAGCTTTGCAATATGATTGTGGCACTGATGGTATCAATCAAAGCCTTGTTTTGGCGTTGTTTTTTTCGTAATCCGCCGTCAATCATAGTCTGAAATGCAATTTTTGAGGTAAAACGTTCGTCTATGCGATGAATGGGTTTGTCTGGATACAGCTGGGCTAATCTCTTTACAAACGGCTCAATGTACAGGGATGACTCTGAAGGTGTGTTGTTGAGTTGTTTGGCCAATCCAACAACAAAAATATCAACAATCTCTTTTTCACAATACTCCTTTAAGAAAATCTCTAATTTGTTTGTTTCGACGGTGGTGAGCCCTGTTGCGATGATACGTTCAGGATCGGTTACGGCTATGCCGCAACGCTTTCGTCCATAATCTATTGCTAATATTCTTCCCATGCAACGCATGCTTGAAAAATTGTACAAAAGTATAAAAAAAAATGGATATGCGTGCTATATTGTTTGGGATAATGTTTTTTTACTCCCAAAATAGCGTGTTGTTTGAAAAAAAAATGAGGCTATCAAAAAAAAATTGTTTCTTTGCATTGGAATATCGTTGTGTGGGTGGGTTCTATATATGTCTGCTAACATCTTGATTGATATCGGTATTCTTTTAGTTTGTTTGTTGAATAATTTTATACTCTATAGATTATGAAGAATCTCATTATTGTGGAGTCTCCAAACAAAATCAAGACTATTGAGAAAATTTTGGGCAGCGATTACAAGGTGATGGCCAGTCGGGGGCATATTCGTGATTTAGCTACCAAGGAGATGAGTATTGATATTCCGAATGGTTATGAACCTCAATACATCATTCCCGAAGATAAGCGGAAGATTGTGAGTGAGCTTCAGAAGGCGGTAAAAGCAGCAGAGATGGTTTGGCTGGCGTCTGATGTGGATCGTGAAGGAGAGGCTATCTCGTGGCATTTGCAGGAGGCTTTGAATTTAGATGGGTCAAAAACCAAACGCATTGTGTTTAATGAGATAACTGAACCCGCCATATTGCACGCTATCGAAAACCCTCGCGCCATCGACATGAGTCTGGTTGATGCGCAGCAGGCACGCAGGGTTTTGGATAGGCTGGTGGGTTATGAGATTAGTCCTATATTATGGAGCAAAATCAAGCAGGGATTGAGTGCTGGTAGGGTTCAGAGTGTGAGTGTGCGGCTTATTGTGGAGAGAGCACAAGAAATTCAAGAGTTTCAGCCTAAAGGCTATTTCAAAGTAACTGCTGTGTTTGAGACCGCTGGCAGTCCGCAACATTTGGTGGCTGAGTTGTTACACCATTTCGACACCGAACAAGAGGCAAACGCTTTTTTGGAGTCGATAGTAACATCGCAGTTTCAGGTAAGCAAACTTGAGACACGACCTGCTCACCGGTCGCCGACAGCTCCGTTTACCACTTCTACATTACAGCAAGAGGCAGGTCGCAAATTAGGATTCAGTGTAGCTCGGACTATGCAGATTGCTCAGCAGTTGTACGAAGAGGGTTACATCACTTATATGCGTACCGATAGTGTCAACCTGAGTGAGATGGCTCTTGCCATGGCAAAGGAGACTATCACGGAGATGTATGGTAGTCAGTATGTCAAGATTCGCCATTATCAGACCAAGATTAAGGGTGCGCAGGAGGCTCACGAAGCAATCCGTCCCACCAATATGGCAAATGCTACCATCAATGCAGAGCCTGCAATGAAGCATCTGTATGAGTTGATATGGAAACGCACCATAGCTTCGCAGATGTCGGATGCTGAATTGGAAAAGACTACACTTGAGATAGCTATCAGCGGTAGCAACGACCAGTTTGTATGTAAGGGAGAACAAGTACTCTTTGATGGCTTTTTGAAGGTGTATCGTGAATCAACCGATGATGACATGGATACATCTGATGATGAGAGGCTGTTGCCCAAACTCGCAGAGGGTACCGTATTGAATCTGTTGGAGGCTTCGGCTATGCAACATTATACGTTGCATCCACCTCGCTATACCGAGATGAGTCTGGTTAAGAAACTTGAAGAATTGGGCATTGGGCGTCCCTCCACTTATGCCCCTACAATCAGTACAATCCTCAAGCGCGAGTATGTTATCAAAGAGGATCGCGAACCAGTTGTGCAGCAGCGGGTTGTGCTGACGCTCAAATCTGGTGTTGTGAGTCGAGAAGAGCGTCCTGAGCGTACGGGTGCCGAGCGCAACAAGTTGTTCCCCACCGATATTGGAAACGAAGTGGTGAAATTTATGAAGACTCATTTCTCAGATGTGATTGAGTATAATTTTACAGCGGATGTAGAGAAAGACTTTGATGATATTGCAGAAGGTAAGAAAGATTGGCGAAAGGTCATAGACCAATTTTACAAACCCTTCCACCAGAATATTGAGATTACTCGTCAAAACAGTCAGCGTAGTAAAGGCGAGCGGCTTTTGGGTACTGACCCCGCAACGGGCAAGTGTGTGTATGCTAAAATCGGAAGATATGGTACGATGGTACAGATAGGAGATGCCTCTGACGAAGAGAAGCCTGCGTTTGCGAGTATGGATAAAGGGCAGAGTATAGCCACGATAACGCTCGAAGAGGCTCTGGCGCTGTTTGCGCTACCGCGTACCGTTGGTACGTTTGAAGGGAGCGATGTGATTGTGTCGAAAGGCAAGTATGGCCCTTATACCCGTCATAGTGGCAAATTTTATTCGTTAGGCAAAGGTGATGATCCCAAAACAGTATCGCTGGAGCGCTGTATTGAGATAATCAAAACCAAGCGTATCGAAGAGGCTGAGAAAGAGGAGTTGAGAAAGAAATTTCCGCATGATATCGGTGAATACGAGGATGCCATGATTCAATCCAATGTGGGCAGATTTGGTCCATATCTTACCTACAATGGGGCTAATTACAAACTCCCCAAAGGCTCAGACCCGTTGACCATTTCGTTGCCTGATGCTATCGCTATTATCAAAGAAGCGGTTGCATCGCCTTCTAAACCTCGCACACGCAGATCTGCTGCTAAATAATAGTGGCTTGTGATTTGCTACGGTGTTGTAGCAAGATGTTTGGTTGTGGATGGCAGTGGCATACACAACTTGATATGCGATGGCTGTCATCGTTTGCTGGTGTCACAGTAGATAGGCAGGTGGTCGCTGATGCCGCCTATATAGCGCGGACCGAGATAAGTGCGGTAAGGTTTGTCTTGCATATATTTGCCATCGCTTGTGAGCAGAAAATCAGCATCAAACACATAAGTTTGCAGTTTAAGTTGGGTGTTGAGTGTAATCATCAGGTCGATACATTGCCAGTAGCCGTGGTAGCAGTAACTGCCGCGAACAGATGAGTCCATTAGGCTGATAGGTGTGTGGCTTGTTTGCATGCTGGCAATCTCGTTGAAAGTGGCGTTAAAATCCCCCATAGCCATCACGATGGCATTAGGATGTGCGTTGCCTACCGAATCCATCTGTTGCCATAGTTGTCTTGCCAATAGGTGGCGATGGCTGGTTGCGAACCTGCCGCCGAGTTTTGACGGCCAGTGGTTCACAAAAATATACAAAGTATCGCCGCTATACATCCGTAACCCGACCAGTAGGATGTCGCGAGTGGCATTGCCAAGGTTGGTGTCGATAGTGCTAATTGGACGGCTTTCGATAAGGCATGCGCTGTCGGCTATATAGATAAGTGCGCAGTCGATGCCTCGTGGGTCTGGTGATTCGTAATGAACGTATCGGTAGTTCAACTTACGTAGTGGAGACCCTTTGGTTAGTTCTTCCAATACCTTGTCGTTTTCTACTTCAGCCATACCCACTACGCATGGTGCGCCCATGGCAATTATAGTGCGTGCTATGTTATCGCGCTTTTTGACGAACCGACTCCATGTCCATCGGTGCGTACCATCGGGGGTGAACTCATCGTCGGCGGTCAGCGAGTCGTTATCAGTATCAAAATAATTTTCCACGTTCCAGAATGCAACACGCTGCTGTGCCAAAACAGCAACGGGGGAGCAAGCCATGGCAAGTAGGCACAATATCGATAATATCTTCGAGAATACGGACATTCAAATGGAATTAAAATCAGTTGCAAAGATACGTTTTTTGGGGAGATAATCTAATTATGAGCAGGTATGCCTATGAAAGGTCGAGAGTGTTTCCAAAAAAAATCGTACATTTGCAAAATTTATCGCATCGGGTCAAGGAGGTTCGCTGCGAAGTGCTAATATATTGCTGTTGAAATAGTAATTATCAAAATACAAATATCATATATGTCTATTGCGTCAAAGTACGATCCCTCTATTGTTGAGGAAAAATGGTATGCCTATTGGCTAAACCGCAAGTTATTTCATTCAGAACCTGATGCTACACGCAAACCTTTCACAGTGGTGATACCGCCTCCAAATGTGACGGGAGTGTTGCACATGGGTCACATGCTCAACAATACCATTCAGGATGTTTTGGTACGGCGTGCCCGTATGCAAGGCTTTAACGCCTGTTGGGTGCCTGGCACCGACCATGCCTCTATCGCCACAGAGGCCAAAGTGGTCAATATGCTCAAAGAGAGAGGTATCGACAAGCGAGATATATCGCGTGATGAATTTATGAAGTATGCTTGGGAGTGGAAAGAAGAGCATGGAGGCATCATCTTAAAACAATTGCGCAAGTTGGGAGCCAGTTGCGACTGGGATCGTACAGCATTTACTATGGATGATATCCGCTATGAGAGTGTTATCAAGGTCTTTGTGGATTTGTATGATAAGGGTCTTATTTATCGTGGAGTTCGCATGGTCAACTGGGATCCTAAGGCGCTTACAGCGGTTAGCGATGAGGAGGTGATTTACAAAGAGAGTCATAGCAAGTTGTTCTATTTGCGCTATTATATCGACAATGTCGATGCTTCCGATCCTGCTCGTTATATAGTAGTGGCCACTACGCGTCCAGAGACCATCTTGGGCGATACCGCAGTGTGTGTGCATCCTGAGGACGACCGTTATCGGTGGCTTAAAGGCAAGCGCGTGATAGTGCCAGGCGTGGGCAGATCGGTGCCTATCATTATGGATGAGTATGTAGATCGGGAGTTTGGTACGGGTGCACTCAAAATTACCCCAGCCCATGATATCAACGACTACAATCTGGGCATAAAATACGGCTTAGAGAGCATAGATATCTTCAACGATAATGGTACCCTCAACGAGAAAGGGGCACAGTATGCCGGTATGGATCGTTTTGCGTGCCGCAAACAGATTGTAAAGGATCTTGAGGCTGTTGAT
>JAGHVA010000175.1 GCA_018064565.1 Candidatus Colimorpha onthohippi | reverse complement strand
GTTATGGATGCAAAAATTATTGAACTTCCTAAATATCTGGACCAACGGGGCAACTATCGTTTGCTCAAAACCTCACTCATATACCGTTTGAGATAAAAAGGACCTATTGGCTTTACGATGTGCCAGGTGGTGAATCTCGAGGCGGCCACGCATACCATAACACCGAGGAGTTTGTTATCGCTCTCTCTGGCTCGTTTGATGTTGTGGTTGACGATGGCAAATCCAAACGAACGTTTACCTTGAACCGGTCATACTATGGTTTGTACATTCCTAAAGGCGTGTGGAGAACCATGGAGAATTTCTCAACCAATTCGCTGGCTCTTGAATTTGCTTCTACTCATTATAGTGAAGCCGATTATATTTTCGATTATAATAATTTTATCAAATTGAAATCGGATGGAGAAATATAATGTTTTTGATTGTACTATATTGGAATTAGATCGTCATCACAGCGACAGGAAAGGCAATCTTACTGTGGTGGAAAATGGCGTTACACTGCCGTTTGACGTCAAGCGAGTTTATTATCTGTATGACGTGCCTGGCGGAGCAAGCCGTGGTGCTCATGCTCATATCAATCTCAGTCAACTGATTGTTGCTGCATCAGGGTCGTTTAAGGTTACGCTCGATGACGGAAATTGTAAGCGTTCGTTTTTTCTAAACCGCCCTTATCAGGGGTTATATGTGAAACCTGGTATGTGGAGAGAGTTGGACGATTTTTCTTCTGGTGCCGTCTGCATGGTGTTGGCAAGCGATATCTATGATGAGGATGATTATATCCGGGATTATGACGATTTCCTGAAATACCGTAATATATGAACAAAATTGATCCTACGGCTATCATCGGCAAGCATGTGAATCTGGGCTACAATAATGTTATCTTGCCATATTCTATAATATACGATGGCGTTTGTATTGGTAATAATAATGTAATTGGAAGTCATGCTGTTATAGGGTGTTCGCCTACCGATACAAAAAATACAGAGTTGCATGTTGATTGTGATTTTCCAGTCTGTATAGGCGACAATAATCAAATACGGGAGTTTTGTGTTGTGGAGCAACCATGCTATGAGCGGCAGACGGTGATAGGTAACCGCACTTTTTTGATGCAAGGTGTACATGTATCGCACGATAACTGGGTGGATGACGATGTAGTGATTACCAACCAATGCGTATTGGGCGGAATTGCCAAAATATTGAAAGGTGCTGATTTGGGAATGGGATGTACTATTAATCAATACACTATTGTAGGTCAGTATTCTATAGTGGCTACGGGGGCTCCGTGTATGAAAAATGTGAGACCATTCTCAAGATATATCCCCAATAGGCCTGTATCTGTCAACCATTATGCTATCCAAAAATATGGTTTTGAACCATACACTGATGAAATCGTAGGTTATGTCATGAACGGCATCACACCCACATCGCCCATAATTGTGGATATTGTAGATACTTTTAACCGTTTTGTCTCGTTATACGGACATCAAACCTATTAGTTTGTCATTATGGATATTCCCTTTCTGTCGTTAAAGGAGGTTACAGCACTACATGCTGATGAAATCAATGCCGCAGTGCAGCGGGTGGTTAACAGCGGTTGGTATCTACAAGGACGTGAGAATGCTACTTTTGAGAAGCATTACGCCGACTTTGTGGGCACTCGTTATGCGGTGGGGTGTGCCAATGGTTTGGACGCTCTAATATGGATTTTTAGGGCTTATATCGAACTTGGTATTATGAAACCAGGCGATGAGGTTATTGTCCCAGCAAACACTTTTATCGCTACCGTATTGGCTATTACTGAAAACCATCTGGTACCTGTATTGGTCGAGCCTAATCCCGATACACTTGTAATCGATGACAGTCGCATCGAGCAGGCTATAACTTCAAAAACCAAGGCAATCACGATTGTTCACTTATATGGAAGGATGGCTTATACTGATACCGTGGGGACTTTGTGCAAGCGTTATAATCTCAAATTGATCGAAGATTGCGCTCAAAGCCATGGATGCAAATCGGCAGATGGCTGCGTTTCGGGTAGTATTGGCGATGCGGCTGGACATTCTTTCTACCCTGGCAAGAATTTAGGCGCATTGGGCGATGGTGGTGCTGTAACTACCAACGACCCAGACTTGGCCAGGGTGGTGCGGACGCTGGCTAATTACGGGTCAGCGCAAAAGTATGTGTTCTCATATTCTGGTCGAAACAGCAGGTTAGATGAAATTCAGGCGGCTGTGCTTGATGTTAAACTAAAATATCTCGAAGAGGACAACAACCACCGCAGAATCGTGGCAAATCATTATTACGATAATATCTGTAACAGCCTCATCACGCTTCCTGAACGCCTCTTCGATGCGCAAAACGTGTATCATTTGTTCCCAATCCTTGTTAATGGCAAGAAAAATCGAGATGGATTGCATGATTATTTGGAGCAACATGGTGTGGGTTCTATCTGCCATTACCCTATAGCTCCACATTGTCAAGATTGCTATGCGAATGCAGTCTGGAACACTCCACGTCTGAGTTTGCCCATCACAGAACGTTTGGCAGACGAAGAGCTGAGCCTTCCAATCGGACCTACAATCTCTATCGAAGAAGCCCATGAGGTGGTTAAATTAGTAAATAGCTATGAGCAAGCATAAGGTTATCTGGATTGTTAATTACTATGCTGCTGTGCCTTGTAGCGAGACCAACCCTCGTTACACTAAGTTGTCGCACTATTTTCAGCAAGCTGGTTATGATGTGTATATCTTCAACGCTTCGTTTGATCATAGGTCGCTAACCGATTTAATACCAGACAAAGCCAATTATTTGAAGAAGCAGTATGGCATACACAATTATGTTCATATTCGCACACCGCATTATCATGGCAATGGCATTAGTAGGGTGTTCTCTATATTCGTTTTTGCTTGGCGTTTGCTGCTTAACCGAAAGCATTTTGAGAAGCCAGATGTGATTTTGCATAATCTCCATACTCCATTCGATTATCCTATAGTATGGGTGTCAAAATTGCTGAGATGCAAATATATTGCAGAAGCATGGGATTTGTGGCCTGACGACTTTGTTGAATATGGTTTGGTGAGCAAAAAAAATCCTGTTCTAAAGTTGTTCTATGCTATCGAAAAACGCTTGTATTATCATGCCGACCAAATGATTTTTACGTTCAAAGGTATCTATGATTATTTGGAACACAAAGGTTGGACTCTCAGTCAGGGTGGTAAAATCAATTTGAATCATGTACATTATATCAACAATGGCATTGATATTGCTGAGTTTGACCAGAATAGATTGAGCTATCCTCGACAAGACGACGATATGAACAATCCCGATATATATAAGATTGTCTATATGGGATCGGTTAGTCTGGCCAACGATGTGAAGCAGTTTGTAGATGCCGCCTCTCTGTTACAACACAACCCTAAATACAAATTCTTTATCTACGGCAATGGCTCCGACCGCCCGTTTTTGGAACAGTATGTCATAGACAATGGTATAAGCAATGTCGTATTTAAGGAGAAACGGATACCATTGAGAGAAGTGGCTTGGGTGGTGTCTCAGGCTCGTGTAAATGTTATGAATTATACGAAAGGTTTTGGTCGTCTTGGTGTCAGCTCAGGCAAGTTGTTTCAATATCTGGCAGCTGGCAAACCAATTGTGTGTAATGTCAAGATAGACTATGACGATGTAATTACCGACAACAATCTCGGTGTCGCATACGACATGTATAGTGCCGATGATTATGCTCAAGCAATCCAGCGGCTGGCTGAGCAATCGGATTCTGATTACGAAAGCATGTGCCAGCGAGTGCGTTCGGTGGGAGCGCAGTTCGACTACGCACTAATCGCTAAGAACGAACTGTCTGTAATTGAATTATCACTTCAATCTACAATGGATAAGTAATTGATTTGATGTCAAAAATCACATCAAATTACTTCATCTTGATCTCTGCACGCTCTATATGTAGCGTGACGGATACTACACCATACAAATCGTAGCGATGGCTGCATTGCGATAGGGCGATAGTATATTTCCCATTGCTGTTAAAGAAAAAATAGGGTCTTATACACTTGGTGTAGTTTAACAATCCGTCCTTGAATTCTCCTTGCCATTGTCCTTGTGCGTTTTTGAGCGCCAAGTCGGTGCGGAACTGACGCGTCTCACCATCGTTGTGCGTAATGCTTACAATGATAGGAAGACCTGCTTGACGATATAGCGCAGTATCAATAACGGCACTGAGGTATATGTCATAACATTCGTCAACATCAGCTATGTTGACATCAAAAGTCTCTTGCGTAAACCGAACCCAATTTTTATCTGCGAAAGTCCTTGTGTCGTTGACAACTACTTTTTGTTTACAACTTGTTATGACCAGCATCGACAGGCATCCCAGCAGGATGATAAGTGTTTTTTTCATGGTGATAATGGCTGTTATTGTCGGGCAACACATTGTTGCAGAATCTGTACTGCATTAGTAGCAGCACCCTTGCGAAGGTTGTCGGCTACAACCCACAAGTTGAGCGTTTTGGGTTGTGATGGATCTCTCCTGATGCGTCCTACAAACACACTATCATTGCCTTCGCTTATAATTGGCATGGGATATCGTAACTCTTGCGGGTCATCGTACAACACCACACCAGATGTGTGAGCTATGATATCGCGAGCCTCTGAGATTTCATATTCGTTATTAAACTCCACATTGATTGACTCTGAATGGCCTCCTGTAACGGGAACGCGTGCTACAGTGGCACTGACCTGAATGCTGTCATCACCCAAAATCTTTCGGGTTTCATCAACCAGTTTGTGCTCTTCTGTGGTATAGGCGTCGGGTAGAAAGTCGCCACCATGAGGAAATAAGTTCCGATGGATAGGGTAGGGATACGCCATCTGACTTGCTGGACTCGAAATACCAGAGTTCCCTGCACGGCTGCTACCCATCTGTTCTTCCAACTCAAGTTGCCGTATGGCTTTCATGCCAGTTCCTGTTACGCTTTGATAAGTAGAAACTACGATGCGCCGTATAGCATATCGCAGGTGTAAGCCCGACAATGCCAAAACCATTTGAATCGTACTGCAATTAGGGTTCGCTATGATTTTATGGTCGGGTTTGACAGCATGAAAATTGATTTCGGGGACAACCAACGGCACATTGGCATCCATTCTCCATGCCGATGAGTTGTCAATCACTACGCATCCTACGGCCGCAAACTGTGGTGCATATTCCTTCGACACAGTGGCTCCCGCCGAAAACAGCGCATAGTCTGGTCTTTGTGCGATAGCATCTTCTACCGACAATACTTCCAACGTCCGATGATCAAAGGGTATCTCTCGCCCAACCGACTTTGGAGAGGCTGCCGCGATAATCTCATGGTCTTGAAATCCGCGTTCGGCTAATACCTGCAACATCTTGCTGCCAACTAAACCAGTGGCTCCGACAACGGCAATTTTCATAAGTCTATGGCGAGTTTTTATCTTTTGTTGCTTTTTACAAAATGTACCAGCGCAATAGTCTCAAATGCAAGATAGGCTATATAACACACCGCAAAACCCATGATAAACGCACGGGCTTGCAAAAGGTGAGTAAACATATATATAGCCATTGCAAACAAGTGTATTAGTAGCGTGCCTACCGTGAGCCCCAAAAAGGTCTTGATAAATGTCCGCGGGTCTTTATGCGCAGCCCTCACTACCGAAAAATGCTGGCTACCTGTGATGATGCCGAAATAGAGCGGTATTGCTGGCATAATGGCAATATACCACGGGGAGTGGCAC
Organism: Candidatus Colimorpha onthohippi; assembly: GCA_018064565.1. Classification (GTDB taxonomy): domain Bacteria; phylum Bacteroidota; class Bacteroidia; order Bacteroidales; family P3; genus Colimorpha; species Colimorpha onthohippi. The sequence continues at coordinate 6,142 of JAGHVA010000175.1, read as the reverse complement.
CACAACAAAATAAACGAAATCAAGACCAACGCAAACGTCAGGATTATGATGGCAAATAGATATCTTTTCATGGCGGCTATCGAATAGGACTTTTCAACCAACAATTATCATCATAATGCTTAGGCATATTTGTTGCAAAACAATGTTTTACGAATGCCCAAACACCAGATTATGAGCGTCATCTAAATAGCTATTCGCAGAAACGAATGGTGTCCTTGGTGACAAATTTCTCGCAATAGTGACAGCGCAACTTGAGACTCTTCTTGTCAATGACGTCAAATTTTGTCGGAATGGCTTCGTGATTGGTGATACAACGAGGATTCATGCACTTCACAAAGTTGTCTATATGATCTGGAATCTCAGCCTCAAGTTTCTCTATTACCTCATAGTTCTTAATCCTGATGATGGTAACCATAGGTGCCACGAGTGCAATCTTATTGATTTCTTCGTTGTCAAAGTATTTGTTTTTGACTTTGATGATGCCTTTACGGATAAATTTATGGCTGGTCAAATAGTTGCCAATCAACACCTCATCTTCATAGTTCTCAAGACCTAAGATGTGAACAATCTGGTATAATACGTTGGTCGGTATATGGTCAATGACGGTGCCGTTCTCAATGCGAGGCACAACAAGTTCTTTCTTTGTATCCATTGGTCTGGTGTTTTGTATGTTTTATCTGTGATGTGTAAACGATTGGTTGGGTTATCTTACGCCCAAAATGGCTGCCATAAGAGCTTGGCGTACATATACACCGTTTTGTGCCTGTTGGAAATAATAGGCGTATGGTGTCTTGTCAACATCCATGGTAATCTCGTTTACGCGTGGTAGTGGATGCAATATTCGCATGTTGGGCTTGCATCCTTTAAGCATATCTGCCGAGAGAATGCAACTGTCTTTTACGCGCTCATATTCCAGCGGGTCAGCAAACCGTTCGCGCTGCACACGGGTCATATAGATGATGTCGGCAGTAGCCATTATGTCTTTTATCTCGGTATATTGGTAGTATTTCAACCCCGCATTCTTGATGCTCATCTTTACCGAACTGGGCAATTTCAACTCTTCTGGCGATACCAGGTGAAATGTGGCGTTAAAATTGCACATGGCCTGTGTGAGTGAGTGTACGGTACGACCATATTTCAAGTCGCCAACCATGGCTATGTTCAAATTGTCAAGCGTGCCCTGTGTCTTGCGGATACTGTAGAGGTCAAGCATACATTGAGTGGGGTGCTGGTTGGCACCATCACCTGCGTTGATAACAGGCACGGTACTCACTTCGCTGGCATAGCGTGACGAGCCCTCTTTGGGGTTGCGCATCACTATGAGGTCGCTGTAGCTGCTTACCATCGTGATGGTATCATGTAGGCTTTCTCCTTTTTGAACACTCGTTGCGCCAGGATCACTGAACCCAATAATACGGGCTCCGAGCTGGTTGGCAGCACTCTCAAAACTGAGACGTGTACGCGTGGAAGGCTCGAAAAACAATGTCGCGACAACCTTGTCGCTCAAGATTTTTTGCTTCGGATTTTTCTCAAACTCCTCGGCAATGTCCAGCACTTGGATATATTCCTCCTTGCTGAAATCAGTGATGGAAATGAGGTTACGACCTTTTAAGTTGCTCATATATTGTGTATTTTATCTTGTTTTTCTCGTTTGAAAACACAATTGTTCCAATCTGCAAAAGTACGTTTTTTTTTTATTATCGTTCGCTGATAAATTATTATTTTTAGTAGTGCGAAATATCTTGTCATGATTTGCAAAAAAAATGTACTTTTGCTTGTTGTGTGGTGCGCTATAAAGATAGATGCACATTTGTGTTACTTGTTGACAGTTACAAGTTTAGGATTATAGTATATTAAAAATACAAATAGTTATTTTCTATGATTACCAACAATTTCACCCAGCGCCACAATGGCGTGTCGAATGCTGCCGATGAAGCTAAAATGCTTCAAACTATCGGTGTAAACTCGATGAATGAGCTGATTGAGAAGACCGTTCCCGCTGCTATCCGTCTGCCTGAACCAATGCCGATTGCTGATGGCATCAATGAGTATGAGTTTTTGAGCCATTGCCGCAGGTTGGCTGCTAAAAATAAATTGTACAAGACTTATATCGGCATGGGCTATTATGGCACTATCACTCCCGCCGTTGTTATGCGTAATGTGTTTGAGAATGCTGGATGGTACACCGCATATACGCCCTATCAAACCGAAATTAGCCAGGGTCGTTTGGAAGCTTTGATGACCTATCAAACCATGGTGGCTGATATGACTAAAATGCCACTTGCCAACGCTTCGTTGTTAGACGAGGCTACAGCTGGCGGTGAGTGTATGATTATGTTCTACAACAGCCGCAGCCGTCAGGCTGTCAAAGATAATGTGCATAAAGTATTTGTCGATGAGGGTGTTCTGCCTCAAACACTGGATGTGATGCGTACCAATGCCGCTCCTCGTGGTATTGAAATTGTGACGGGAAAGGTAAGTGACGTTCAGTTGGATAACACTTATTTCGGAGCCTTTGTCCAATATCCCAATCAGTATGGTGATGTTACCGACTATACCGAGTTTATCGACAATGCTCATAAGTTGGGTATTTTTGTAGGTATGGCTACCGACTTGATGGCTCTGGCATTACTCAAAGCGCCTGGCGAGATGGGTGCCGACTGCGCCTTCGGAAGTGCCCAGCGTTTTGGTGTGCCAATGGGGTTTGGTGGTCCCTCTGCAGGTTTCTTTGCAGTTACTGAAGTGTTCAAGCGCGCATTCCCTGGTCGTATCATCGGTTGGACCATCGATGCCAAAGGCAATCCTGCCTTGCGTATGGCTTTGGGCATGCGTGAGCAGCACATCAAACGTGAGAAAGCTACTTCCAATATCTGCACCTCGCAGGCTCTTGTGGCTATCATGAGCGGCTTTTATGCTGCATGGCATGGTCCGCAAGGTATCCGTGACATCGCTTCCAATATTCATAAGATGGCGGGTGTGTTGGCTACCGAGTTGGCTCAATATGGTTATATTCAGCACAACAAGGTGTTTTTCGACACGTTATGTTTACAATGCCCTGTAAAGACCTCTGAAATTAAGAAAGTCGCACTTGAACAGCATATCAATTTCCGCTATATATGTGACGAGTGCATCGGTATCAGTCTGGACGAGACAACTTCTTGCGCAGATGTGAAGGCTATAATTGATGTCTTGGCAAAAGCCGCTGGCAAGCAGGCTACTGCTCCTAAATGTTGTTCTTGTAATGTAGCAGAGATTCCCGCAGGATTGAAACGTACCAGCGAGTATCTCACCGCTCGTGTGTTCAATAGCTACCACAGCGAGACTGAGATGATGCGCTACATGAAAAAACTTGAGGTTAAGGATTTGAGTTTGAACCGTGCTATGATTCCACTCGGAAGCTGCACTATGAAACTTAATGCCGCAGCAGAGATGATGCCATTGAGCTGGGCTGAATTTGGTTCTATCCATCCTTTCGTTCCTGAAGATCAGGCAGAGGGCTATCTCGAGTTGATTCACGATGTAGAGCGCATGTTGGCAATCGTAACGGGATTTGCTGGTGTGTCGTTGCAACCTAATGCTGGTTCGGCAGGTGAGTATAGCGGCCTTACGGTTATCCGCAACTATCACATAGCGCAAGGCAATGCACATCGTAATGTGTGCCTTATCCCCGCCAGTGCTCATGGTACTAACCCCGCCAGTGCTGCAAAGGCTGGCATGCAAATCATCGTAGTAAAATGCAACGACCGCGGCGATGTAGATATCAATGATTTGAGAGAGAAGGCCGAGGCCAACAAAGAAAATTTGTCATGTTTGATGATTACCTATCCTTCAACGCATGGCGCTTTTGAAGAAGGTATCTTGGACATCATAAAGATAATCCACGATTGCGGTGGTCTGGTATATATGGATGGTGCCAACATGAATGCACAAGTTGGTTTGACAAGCCCTGGATTTATGGGTGCAGATGTGTGCCATCTAAATCTTCACAAGACCTTTGGAATGCCTCATGGTGGTGGTGGTCCTGGAGTAGGTCCTATTGGTGTGTGCCAAAAACTTATTGATTTTCTGCCTTCCCACAGCCAAGTGAAAGTAGGAGGTTCAAAAGGTAATGCGATGAGTGCTTCGCCTTATGGCAGTGCTATGTTGCTTCCTATTACCTATGGCTATCTCCTTATGCTGGGTGGCAATGGATTGACCGAGGCAACACGCCATGCAATCCTCAACGCTAACTACCTGCGCGCCCGTTTGGAGAAGTACTACAAGATTCTCTATACAGGCAAAAACGGAATGTGTGGCCATGAGATGATTGTTGACTTCAGCGAGTTTAGTCTTAAAGTCAGTGTCGGCGACATCGCGAAGCGCTTGATGGATTATGGTTTCCATGCGCCAACGGTGGCATTCCCTGTTCACAATACGCTGATGGTGGAGCCTACCGAAAGTGAGCCCTTGAGTGAGTTGGATCGTTTGTGTGATGCCTTTATCGCTATCCGTCAAGAGATTGATGACATTATGACAGGCAAGAGCGATGAGCATAATAATCCTATCTGCAACGCACCTCACACCATGCAAGTGGTTTGTGCCGACGATTGGTCGTTGCCATATAGCCGCAAGACAGCCGCTTTCCCATTGGATCACGACGATAAGTATTGGCCCACTATCAGTAAGATCGACGATGCATACGGCGATCGTAATCTTCAACCAGTTTGGGCTGAATAGGATTTGATAGAATATCAGACAGTGCGTGGCATCTCTCTTGTGCTGCGCATTGTCTGGTGTTTTATTCTTATTTCATCATAGTATGTATTTGTGTCAAGATGAACCATAATCTTGAGTTGCGACAACAGATACAGATATAGAATCCTTACAAAAAAAATGAAGCGTATCTTCCTTTGTCTGGCTCACATGAGCGATGCGGGTGTAGAACAGCAATATGTAAAAAAAGCTTTTGACGACAATTATGTAGTGCCGTTAGGTCCTAATGTAAATCAGTTTGAGCAAGAGCTGTCACAGTTTGTTGGTCAAGGGAAAAAGGTGGTTGCACTGTCATCTGGCACGGCTGCTATCCATCTGGCGTTGATAGCGTGTGGTGTCAAGGCAGGTGATGAGGTGTGTGTGCAGTCGTTCACGTTCTGTGCCTCATCGAATCCTATAACATATCTTGGTGCCAAGCCAGTGTTTATCGATTCGGAACCAGATACATGGAATATGGATCCCGATCTGCTTGACAAAGCTATTCAAGATCGAATTGCCGTCACGGGCCACAAGCCCAAAGCCATCATCCCTGTGGCATTGTATGGCATGCCATATCAGATAAAACGAATAATGGATGTGGCAAACAAATACGACATACCTGTAATTGAAGATGCAGCCGAAGGGTTTGGATCGCAGTATGAAGATCGTGTTTTGGGTACATTTGGCAAGTTCGGTGTGCTGAGTTTCAATGGCAACAAGATGATAACAACCTCTGGCGGTGGTGCTATCATTTGCTCAGATGCTGATGCGGCATCCCAAATTATGTGGTATGCCACTCAAGCACGCGAGTCGTATCCTTATTATCAGCACGAAGCTATCGGTTACAATTACCGCTTGTCGAATGTGTCAGCAGGTATCGGCATTGGTCAGATGACTGTGGCTAACGACCATATCACACATCATAAGCACATACAGTCGCTGTACGAGCGTCTATTGAGCGATGTTCCTGGTATCAAGGTACATAGTCAGCCAAAATATAGTGGCTATGATTCTAATTATTGGTTATGTACTATCATGATTGACCCATCGCTGCACATTTACGGGCAGGATAAAGTCTATCAACAAGTTGAGTCTAAGGCTGTCGGCGGTGCGGCAGGTGTTACGCATACGTCAGTATCGGCTACTACCGATTGTCAGCCTAACCATAATGTGGAAGCTTTGCGTCTATGGCTCGACGCAGCACAAATTGAATCACGTCCTTTGTGGAAGCCTATGCACAAGCAACCTGTTTATGCAAATGCGGTGGCTTATACCAACGGGGTGTCTGAGTCGTTTTTCAAAGTCGGTCTTTGCTTGCCGTCAGGTCCTTGTGTCTCAGACGAGGACGTCCATTATATCGTAGAGCAAATCAAGGCTGCAATCATAAGTGATTAGTAATATATTATCGTAC
>JAGHVA010000013.1 GCA_018064565.1 Candidatus Colimorpha onthohippi | reverse complement strand
TATATCGTTGCCAAAGTTTTACCGGACAGCCGTTGTATATACTTGATTATAGGGCTTATACATGACAAATAACAGCAAAATCAATGAATAATGTCCATTTAGCGGACAACAATAAATACGAACTCGAATTTTACTGGTTAGTATTGTCATAAAACCGAACGAAGCAGTGACGAGGTGCGTCACTGCTTCGTTCGGTTATGAGTTGTTCGTTATCGTTTACCGTGCGTTAGGCTGCCTGGGCTGTACGGAGTTTGTGGGGCGGGCGATACTCTCTCTCATGTCGGTATCGGCTTGGATATTCTTCATGCGGTAGTAATCCATAATGCCGAGATTTCCACTGCGGAAGGCCTCCGCCATAGCCTTTGGAACTTCGGCTTCGGCTTCGATTACCATAGCGCGAGCTTCTTGTGCTTTGGCTTTCATCTCCTGCTCCTGTGCTACAGCCATAGCACGACGTTCCTCTGCTTTGGCTTGTGCTATATTTTTGTCTGCGTTGGCTTGGTCCATCTGTAGTTGTGCACCAATATTTTTACCCACATCAATGTCAGCGATATCGATAGAGAGAATCTCGAAAGCGGTACCGCTGTCGAGACCTTTGCTGAGTACCAATTTTGAGATACTATCGGGATTTTCGAGCACTTGCTTATGACTTTGTGCTGAACCGATTGAGGTTACAATACCTTCGCCTACACGAGCCAAGATGGTCTCTTCGCCTGCTCCGCCTACGAGTTGGCGAATATTGGTACGCACAGTTACACGAGCCTTGGCAATAAGCTGAATACCATCTTTGGCTACAGCTGCTACGGGAGGGGTGTCAATAACCTTGGGATTGACCGATGTTTGGACAGCTTTCAGTACATCGCGGCCAGCCAGGTCGATAGCAGTGGCTGTCTTGAAATCCAAATTCATGTTGGCTTTGTCTGCCGATATGAGCGCATTGACGACTGACGTAACATGTCCGCCCGCTAAATAGTGTGCTTCAATCTCGTTTTGGCGCAGTTTGATACCTGCTTTTGAGGCAGAAATCATGTTGCTGACGATGACTGAAGGTGGTACTTTTCGGAAGCGCATGAACACCAATTGAATCAAAGAGGTGTAAACACCCGAGATGAGGGCTTGGAACCATATTCCGATAGGCACCAGATAAAGAAATA
>JAGHVA010000023.1 GCA_018064565.1 Candidatus Colimorpha onthohippi | reverse complement strand
ACTGCGCTAACTCCCGTTGGAGAGATGCCACCTGTGCTTTCAGTTGTGCTATCTCTCTTGATTGTGCTTCAATGATTTGTTTTTGTGTGCCTCTGCAGTCAAGCCTTGCAGCAGTCATTCGCTCCCTTATGCCCCCCTGCTCAACAAATTCGCGGTCCCGTTTCTCTATGAATGTCGTCATGGCTTTGTCCACCATGTGACACAGGCAGATGGCGCAGTTGGCCATCTCTTCGTCAGTCCATCGGTAGTAATATGGGCGATAATCCGTCTCATCGCTATGTTTCATACAGAAATTACGCAGTGCATCGAAGCGAGGTTTGTTGTCAACTGCCCATTCTGTAAGGTTGGTATGCTTCATATAGTCCTGATAGTCTTCAAGGAGTTCTTTGTTACTGCCTTTTGCAATGCCCAGCAATTTTATCTCCACCTCAAAGGAAGTCTGTCCGTCGGTAAACCCCTCGACGATGTTTTGCTTGATGCTTCGCGCCGCCTGCACCATCTGATCCACCGTACGGTCGCCATATTTGGGCAGAAATCGTTCGCAGAAAACCTTTGTCAACTGCACCAGTACATCACTCTTACGATAAAAGTGCAGCTCGGTATAGACTGTCTTCTTGCGCAATACGCTTGGCACTCCGTCCTCATAGCGTTGCAACGCTATTTTATTCAGATTTATTGTCATAACACTTATGTGCAATAATCATATTCTGGAAGTCCAGCCTAAACCATGTCGTTGGTAACTCTATTCACACACCAGCCGCACCGATAGACCAGAGTTTCTGCCAGTTGTTTTAACACTAATATCGATAGGAGCCCAAGTCATATAATACGCATAGCTACTATAGGCTGTCGAAGACCAATACTCGCCAGCCACTGATTCAAGGAAATTAGTATTACCACGAGAACCAGCAAGGGGCAAAAACACCGCACCAGCCTTCTCCATCGCAGCCCACTGCGATGATGTGTATTCATTCTTTGCACTTAATCCTGGCGTAAAATTGCAATCTAAGGGCGTTTTCCACTCGTCTGGCAAACACACTAAACCCCGTATGTCATACATCACTGCATACGTCCCTTCCAACAACGTTATCTTAGCGATACCATACTTTGACGTTGCGTTGTTCCTAATTCTAAAGAGATATTCCCACTCGTCCTTGGTCAGCGTACGCCACTTGCCTGCCACGTTTCCACCATTGCTGATGGCGTTATACACACCCCAGTCGTAGTTGGCACTGTCTCCCGTCAAATTATACGCACCCGATGGACCATAAATGCTGCCATCTGTGGTTGTCAAATACGGGTAGCATTCGTTGTACCCACTGGTACCCCACCCGAAGAGGTCTATCCAGCCAGTGTAATTGCTACTGATACTATCATTACCATTGCCCATATAGTCGTACTGATGATCCGCAAAACGCCACGTGCCTGCTTTAGTGGTACCGTCAGCGCAGGCATGCGATCCTACGGTGGTATATTGCAGGTTGCCTTGCGAAAAGCGCACCTTCTTGCCTGGCGCTACCGAAAACAAGCC
>JAGHVA010000146.1 GCA_018064565.1 Candidatus Colimorpha onthohippi | reverse complement strand
CCCCCAGGATATGACCCAGATTTTCCAGAAGACCCTCAGGTAGAGTTCTCGTTCCAGTTGCTCTCTTCGCCAGCCTATGAACGGTTGAATCCACGAAACTGTGTGTCTGCTACTATATGGTCGGACGGTAACGAATCTGATGAACCCGACTATGAGCTGGTGGATCTGACAGACTATATAGGTGATGCCTACTGGAACAACCAAACCAATATTCCAGATCCAAGCGAGCAGATGATACTTAGGAGGCGTATTGGACTCTACATGCCGCCAGGCAGTTACACGTTGCAATTTGAGGTGTCGTGCTTGAATGGCGATATTGTGGGATTGGACGATATCATGTTACGAACACAATGCCAGCACCTATCGGTCCCATCTGAATTGGTAGATGCTATGCAGAACTTAGAATTTGATGCAAATGAGAGTGCTGTAACTACTTACGACACCCTTTCTTCTTTAAAAGGCTGCGATAGTATCGTGGAGCGGAATTGGTATCTCGGGATCAACCGCTGGAACTGGGTGGATACGCTGATTCCAGAGTCTGAACTCCCTTTTACCTGGAACGACTCGGTCTTTCTGACGTTCGATCAGAAGACGACTACTATCGCAGCATCCAACGGCTGCGACAGCACCATCGAGATGTGTTTGAGTACCTATACTACCCACGAATACAGCATCTGCAGCGGTCAGGAGTATGTGGAGACGGGTATGGATACGCTGTTTCTTGAGGATTTCAGAGATCCGCAGTCGGTGATGTATGGCCAATCGTGGCAGTTTGCGGGTAGTTCCAATTACCGCTTGGATGGGTGGTATCCAACCACTTCCGTTCGTGGATACGCGGGCGACGGTATCTTTTTGGCAAGCAATTCGCCTCGTAACCCTAATTACTGGGGCGGTTTGTCGTATGCCGTTACGCCTGATATCGAGATCTTCGACCCCTCGAGGACAACCCTCTCGTTCCGATACCTGCAGCCGATGCAGATATATGTGGATGGTATCCACAGCTACAACGACTTGAGCGTGGCGTGGGGCAAATCGATGGATATGATGAACGTGAAATGGAGTAACAGCGACTTGTGCCGCCGCTGTGTGGATATCAGCGAGACCATCAACCCGATATGGACAAGCACATCCGATTCGTACAACTGGCGCACTAAAACCATCAGCCTCGATACCGTGATGGGCGGCTGGGACTATTATCGGTTCGCTTTTATCGACCAAGACTGGCTGATGTTTTCGGCTATCGACAGCGTGATGGTGTATGGTCCTACCGTTCATCGAGTTCCCGATTACCTATGGGAGTATTACGAAGGGGCGGATACTACGATTGTGGATACCGCATTGGGGGGAGTAAATCAAGGTCCGCATTCGTTGCTTCAGTCGTCGCCGGATATACTTATGTGTCCGGCGCAGTATGAGGTAAATACCTATCATATCACCCATGCGCCACGCAATAAGCGGTTTCAGGTCATGAATCCCAGTACCCAGGAGATGATAACGGCAGAAAATGCCCCCGACTACTTATGCTACACAGCAAACGAGTATGGCGGACATCAACTGTTTGTGCATAGCCCCGAAAATGTCAGCTTTACGATATCCGATTTGCCCGAAGGACTTGAGGTGTCGTATTCAAACTACAATGCGTTAGACAATGCGCTGGTCTCCATAACGGGTACCCCAACCCAGCCAGGGCAATACACCGTTACCGTTGAGGCAACCGACAGGGCTGGGATGGTATGCTTCCCACTGACATTCTCGTTCCTGATCGATGTCAAGGCAAGCCCTATCTACGACACTATGGAGCAGACGATAGATCTGGACGATGTGCTGTTGCCATACACTTGGCAAGGGGCTGTATTCAACAACTTTGGTCACCAAGACATCAAGACCTACGATCGTAGAGGTTGCAGGGTGTATCGCCACCTGAGACTTAACGTCTTGGCGTACGAGGAGTATAGAGTATGCCAAGGTCAGGAATATATCGATTTTGGATACGATACGCTGTTTTACGAATCGTTTGGCGAGTTGAGGACGGGGGGCGACTGGCAAATGCGCAGCGATGCCACCTATGCTATCGACGGCTGGCGCAAGGTGGACAACATGCGCGGCTATAGCCATGTGCTGAATCACCCTGTATATGAATATATCCCTGAGCGCGATATGTGGTTAAATACATTTGTGTACGATAAGTACTTCTTGGGAAGCAACTCCCCACGCAATGTAGATAATTATGGCGCCTCGTTGTACGCTATCTCCAACCCCATCACAATCTATGACCCGAGCCGTACCCAGATTTCGTTCGATTATATACAGCCACGCACCTTGGTACCGTTTAACTCGTTCAACAAGCTGTCGTTGGGTTGGGCGAATGCGTCCGATATGCTGCCCTCAATGTCAAATGAGCAGGTATTCGGTGCAATCAATACTATATGGAACGGCAACGAATACTCTTACGAATGGCGGCGTAAGGTTATCGATCTCGACACTACATCATTGATAGAGGCTGGCAACTATATGCTTTCCTTTATCGATAAGGATGGAATGATGTTTTCAGGTGTTGATGAGGTCTTGGTGTATGGCCCTCGTTACAAGATTATTCCAGAGGAGGTGCGCAATGCAGAACTTGGCTCGGATATTTACTGCAAGGATACCCTTTACTACAGTCCAATTGACAGCTGTTACAAGGTGACTACGGTTCATTACAAGGTAAGAGAATGTATAGGACCAGAAGTTACCATATTCGACACCATATTACAAGGTACTACCCTCTACACGCATATCGACACACTGCTGTATGAGACTTTCGATGATTTGGAAGAAGGTGGGTGTCCCGACGACTGGCTCTCCGAACCAGGAGATGGTGCTATGGGTTTTGTGGCTGCAAACAGTCTGGATTATAGTGAAGATTTTGGAGATGACTATATCTTCAGGACTTCGAATGGAGAGGGTAACGCCATGTGGGAACCAAGTCTTTATACAACTGATAGGTCATATCTGATTTCGCCTGCCTTTACGGTAACAAATCCTGCCCGTACGCATTTTATATTCAAATACATAATGCCCGCCTTCCAAGGCGCGGATATGGACGATTTCCATGCTATATTGGCGGAGAACGACCTGCCAGAAGTATCGGGGTTAGGCTACTTGGTGCAGGAAGAGAGTGTCGATGTGCCAGAATGGGTGGAGTCAGACAGGTGTATAGCATCTATACCGCGGGCTCGGTATCATATCAAGTTTGTCCACCACGATATGAATGCATGGTTTGCAGCGGTAGATGATGTCAAGGTGCTGTCGATATTCTCGAAGAGAGTCCCCGCAGACCTCAGCAATACCACCATCTATTTCTATGATACTATCTCGATCTCCGAGACAACAGATAGAATCGTGCGGTATGCCGTGTATATCAAGCCAGTAGAATCTCTATTGGATGCAGCAGCACCCGCTCTCGACAAGAATCCGCATCAGGAAGGCACTGCCGCCGACACCCACGAGTCGCAGCCCAGCAGCACGCTACCAACCGTGGGACAGGCAACCCCGATAGAGATTATAGAAAAGAAGGAGACCATAGAAAAAACAGAGGCTATAGAAGATACTGCTCGCAGCCTCGGACATCGTGATTCGGATGGAGTACCAGTGTCGGCTGCCGAGACAAAGGACACCTATTCTCGCAAAGAAAACCCCTCGGTTAGTGCCAGCCTGGAGTGGTAAGGATTGGGCAC
>JAGHVA010000125.1 GCA_018064565.1 Candidatus Colimorpha onthohippi | reverse complement strand
CTATCACAAACCGCGACATCAAATCTCTTGACAAATACCTTCAAGATATCTGTAGCGAAGAATTGCTGACTCCAGAAGAAGAGGTGGAACTTGCACAACGTATTCATCAAGGAGACCAACAAGCGCTCGACAAACTGACAAAAGCCAATCTTCGTTTTGTTGTGTCGGTTGCCAAACAATATCAAAATCAAGGATTAAGCCTCCCTGACCTTATCAGCGAGGGCAATATGGGTTTGATTAAGGCAGCTCAACGATTTGACGAAACCCGCGGTTTTAAGTTTATCTCATATGCTGTGTGGTGGATTCGCCAAGCCATCCTGCAAGCCATCGCTGAGAGTTCCCGAATTGTACGTCTCCCATCCAACCAGTTAGGTGCCCTTAATCGGCTCAAAAAAGAGATGGCTCGGATGGAGCAAGAGTTGGAACGCCAACCTTCGCCCGAAGAGTTAGCCAAGGTGCTGGATATGCCAGAAGATAAGATTAAGAGTATTTTGGGTATCTCGAGTCGTCATATCTCTATCGATGCGCCTCTGGCTGCCGACGAAGATGTCAACTATGTAGATGTGATGCCCAACGAGGACACGCCTACTACCGACGACGCGTTGATGAAAGAATCACTATCGCTTGAAATTGAACGCGCGCTCTCTTGCTTAACTGATTCTGAACGCGATATTATAAAGATGTATTTCGGCATAGGATTTAGTCATCCGCTCTCTCTCGATGAGATTGCCAGCAAGTTCGGCCTCAGCCCTGAGCGTGTGCGCCAAGTTAAAGAGAAAGGTATCAAACGTCTCAAAAACTCATCCAAGAGCAAACACTTAATGGCTTACTTGTAGCTGATGATTTCCAAATACTTTCCAGGTCTTACAGAGCGACAGATTGACCAATTTGCCGCTCTGTATGGTTTATATTCCGAATGGAATGCCAAAATCAACGTGGTATCGCGCAAGGATATGGACAATTTTATGGAGCACCATGTGCTTCACTCCTTATCCATTGCAAAGGTACAACCTTTCCGCCCCATGTCCGAAGTATTAGATGTAGGCACTGGAGGCGGTTTTCCTGGCATTCCACTCGCCATCATGTTCCCAGAGACACAGTTTTACCTTATCGACTCTATCGGTAAGAAAATCAAAGTTGTACAAGACATAGCCCAATCGCTGGGGCTGGCTAATGTCCGAGCCGAACAGATTAGAGCGGAACAGGTAAAAGGTGATTTCGATTTTATCGTATCGCGTGCAGTAACCAGCTTGCGCGAATTTGTCCCTTGGGTTCGTGGCAAAGTATCACGCGACCAATATCACCCGTTGCACAACGGCATCCTATACCTTAAGGGGGGAGACCTTACCGACGAGCTTGCACCATTCGCTCGCCGAGCCACCGTTTACAACATCAGCGATTATTTTGAAGAGCCTTTCTTTGAGACAAAAAAGGTTGTCCACTTGCCGCTATAAGACATCCAACGCACTGAATTCAAAAGCCTTTACTCTTACAGGGCAAATCTCTACAAGCGTCCTTACATGGCATCCTGGTGTAGATACTGAAACACCGCTTCCGCCTTGGCTGGACCGATAAGCGGTGCCAAATCCGCAACTGTCTGCAATGAGATTTGCTTAACGCTTCCAAATTTCAAGAGTAAGTCTTGCGCAGTCTTGGGGCCAATACCAGGTATGTCGGTTAGTTGCGTCTTGATAGTTCCCTTAGAACGCTTTTGACGATGGTAGGAGATTGCAAAACGATGCACCTCGTCTTGAATGCGTGTCAGTAGGTAAAACAGCGGGTCGGTAACTTTCAATCCTACCGCCAAAGCAGGTCGTGTTCCGCTTTGATTCGGTTCAAATGCCAACAGTTGTGCCGTACGGTGCCGCCCGTCTTTTGCCAAACCAGCTATAGGTATTGAGAGGTGCAACTGGTCTTCGATTATAGCACGAGCCTCCTCCATCTGTCCCTCTCCTCCATCTACAATCAAGAGGTCGGGCAGCGGTTTCGACTCCGCAACGAGCCTGCTATATCGACGATATACCACCTCTGCCATCGAAGCATAGTCGTCGGGTCCTGTTACTGTCTTTATCTGAAATTTGCGATACTCCGCCTTATTAGGTTTGCCATCCGTAAACCGGACCATAGCCGCCACTGGAAATGCTCCCTGTATGTTGCTGTTGTCAAAACACTCAATCTGACGGGGCAACGTGGGCAACTGCAACAACGACTGCAGGTGCGAGAGCATCGTCCGACTCTGCGTATCAAGGTCAAAATCCTCGCCCGATGGGACAGTCAGTTGCCGCTGATGGCGACATTGCGCCTGATAGGAGGAGGCATTTCGCAACGAGAGTTCCAGTAGTTTACCCCTATCGCCTTTGGGCTGAACCGTCTGCTGCAGGTAGTCCGCTGGCAAGTCGGGCACCGCTATAGGTAGCACCGCTTCAAGGGCTGTACTCTCTGTGCGCTGGTGCAATTCGGGTATCACGGTTGCCAATATATCAGCATCTCCCTCATCCAACTGCTTGCGGACCTCGGTCGAAAAGCTATAAATTATGCTGCCATTTTTAACCCGCATCATATTGACATACGCATACTTATCGTCCGACAACACACTATACACATCCACATCTTTCACATTGGTATTTACCACCATCGACCTACTCTGATACTCTTGAAGCAAGTGTATCTTTTGCTTGAGAGCCTCGGCATCTTCAAATCGGAGTTGTTGGGCTGCTATCATCATCTGCTGCTTCAAATCGGCAAGGATATCATCAAAATCGCCTTGAAGAATACGCCGTATGTTGGCAAATGTATGCTGATAGTCGTCATAACTCTGCAACCCCGCACAAGGTGCTTTACAGAGGCCTATCTGATATTTCATACAGGGCCGCTGATGCTGCTTGTCCTCCCCAGACCGACTCAGCGGCATCTGGCATGTGCGATATTGAAAAAGCTGCCGGATGATATCTTGCAAAGCCCTTAAAACCGACTGGTTGGGATAGGGGCCGTAATAATGGCCCGACAATGCCCGCCCCGACCCACGACGCGAAACGCCCGACAATGCCTGCTGGGTAGAAGACGTGTGATTGCGCGTAAATAGCAAACGAGGGTAATCCTCGTCGGTGATAAGCAGATAGGGGTAGCTCTTGTCGTCTTTGAGCAGGCTGTTATAGCGCGGCTGATACTGCTTAATCAGGTTGTTCTCAAGCAGCAAGGCGTCCACTTCGGTAGCCACTACCGTAACCCGTATGTCATAGATATTGCGGACCAACATCTTGATTTTAGCACTCTTGTCGTCATAGTGTGAGAAATAAGAACTTACCCGTTTTTGCAGATTGCGGGCTTTACCCACATATATCACCTTGCCATCGGCATCTACATGCTGATACACGCCAGGCGACGAGGGGATAGACTTCAAACGCAATAAAATCCTATCAATATTCGGATTGATGTCGGATGTTATCATGATATTAGTGTTCGCTAAGTAATGATAAAAAAATAAGTTGTACTGATGCAGTCATCTTCAATGAAACAAAACTATTGGTGTCCGATAAAACGGGCTGAAAGCCCAATGACCTTCATAGCC
>JAGHVA010000015.1 GCA_018064565.1 Candidatus Colimorpha onthohippi | reverse complement strand
TTGGGCTATGAAGGTCATTGGGCTTTCAGCCCGTTTTATCGGACAACAATAATAGGAGAATGAGGGAGATAGAGGGGATAGAGGAAGATAGAGGGATATAGAGGGGATAGATAGCAATAGCGGGCGATAAAGGAAGATAGAGGGAGATAAAGGGGGATAGATAGCGATAGATAGCAATAGATGCACTAGCGGGCGAGAAAGAGGGATAGATAAATAGCGTAACTTTGTGCTAATCTCTATGAACTTGCCTCACGAGCTGGCAGGCTCGACTTATCGAAAACAATTAGGTCAAGCTATCTTTGCATAGACGGAACGCTTGAGGAGGAGTGCTTGCAGTAAGCCTCGCAAAGAGAGATACACCATAAAGGAAAACCATAAGCAGTTGTTGCGGCACTCGTCGGTAACGACAAATCCCAGCCAGCCATGTGTTGCCAAAGCCTCGAGCGAGAAGAACACCACAAAAAAAGCCGATGTAGCAATAAACATACTATTGCGTATGGCTCGCGAAGCAGTGGCTCCCGCAAAGATACCGTCGAAGAGAAATGCAGCAAACCCACATGCTGGCACTACCAGCGTCCAGAATTGGTAATGCCGCGCCCCGCTGATTACAGCAGCATCGTTGCAAAACAGCCTTAAGAACGGTTCGCCAAAACTGGCGTATAAAACAGTGAAAAAAACTGTAAGTGCAATGCCCCAAACCATTAGCATTTGTACCATTTTTCGAAGTCGTACCATGTTTCGAGCTCCGATGTAGCGTCCTGTCAAGGCTTCGCCTGCATAAGCAAAACCATCCATGACATAAGAAAACAGCATAAAAAACTGCAACAATAGGGCATCCATAGCCAATACTTGGTCGCTAATGCGACCACTTGCCGCCGTGATAAAGGTAAACACCAATGCCAGACAGATGGCACGCAGAAAGATATCTGCATTGACCTTGAAATAGCGTTTCAATTCTGTCCACTGCAACGATGTGTGGATCAGATGTTGCAAAGGCTTACGCTGGCGGATAGCGATAGCACTATTTGCCATCGGCACAGTACTATCAGACCGCCCGTAGTTGCGGAACAACTTGCCATAATTTTTGACAACAAAAAACAATCCCACAGCCAAACCTGCATATTGTGCGATAACAGTACCCAAAGCCACTCCTGCTATATCCCAATGCAATACCAACACAAAAATCAGACTTGCCAATATGTTTACGATATTCAGAAATATAGATATCCACATAGGCAATTTGGAGTTTTGCATACCGATAAACCATCCTTTGATGGCATAGTTAGCCATGGTAGCTGGGGCAGCCCAAATCCGGATAAAGAAATAGGTCAGTGCCATTTGGAGTATAGACGGACTGGCATCGAAGATTAGCAATGCCAACCGTGCAATAGGCCACTGTAACAAGAGCAACATAGCAGCAATACCCATTGCCACCGTAAGCGAACGCACCAGCACACGCACAGCCTCATCCAGATTGCGGGCGCCATAGGCTTGAGCTGCAAAGCCACTGGTACCCATACGCAGAAAACCAAAATTCCAATAGATGAGATTGAACAGACTGGTACCTATAGTGATAGCTCCAATATGTGCTGCGCTCAAATGCCCAACAATTGCCATATCCACCATTCCCAACAATGGGACGGTAATATTGGTGATGATGTTAGGCACAGCCAACCGGAGTATCTGCCTATTCATGCGATAGAGATGGGTAATGATTAGGGCAGCAAAGCTTCAGTAAGAAGTGTAAGGCTATGTGTATAAGGAGTTTGAGGCATGTTCGCCAACAGTTGCAAAGCCAAATCGACCTGCTGCTTCAAAAGTTCATGCAAATCCGACAATGGAGGCAATGCCGAGACATCATCTTGACCATAATCGTCGATATCATCGCGAACTTGGAATGCCAAACCGAAACGACGCCCAAACTCATCAAACTGCGGGTTGCCCAAGAAACAACACGTCTGCATCAACGCAGCCGTTTTCTTGTATATCACATCGATATATTCCTCTCGTGTTGGACAAGCCGAGTGTAGGTACCGTTGTTGCAAAAGCTCACCTTCACACATGGTAACCACGGTATCTGCCACACGCTTGGAGACAATGGTATCGTTAAGTTCAAACAAGATTGTTATTACCTGCGCCAGATAATAATCGCCTGTGAGCACAGCAATTTGATTGCCCCAGCGGCAGTTGAGACTTGGCTTACCTCTGCGCTCATTAGATTCATCAACCACATCGTCGTGCATCAACGAAGCGTTGTGGAGCATCTCCATGGCTACGGCAAGTTGTACCAAGCGGTCAGGATTATTACCACCACCTGCCAAAAGGAGCAACATCGGACGTAGATGCTTGCCAGACTGCTGAAGCAAATAATCGTTGACATCTTCCAAAATAGGGATATGAGCACCCGCTTTGATTCGGTACATGTCGTTGAATTGAATCAACAAGTCTGCGATAGGAGTAAATATTGTGTTGTCTAAGTTCATATTTTCATTCCCGTAGTGGTAACCTTGGCAAATACATGATGCCGCGCATCGCTGACCAAGGTTTCAAAAACAGCAGTACGACCACCAATGTGCAGGCAGCGGCAACAAGCCTCGATATTGCCCAATGAGGCAGCAGCGAGATAGTGAATATCTGCCGAGAGCGACACCCACTCAAAAGGCCTATTGTCTGCCACGCACCTGCTGTTGGCTGCAATCGCAAAAGCGAAATCGGCAATAGTATAGATT
>JAGHVA010000242.1 GCA_018064565.1 Candidatus Colimorpha onthohippi | reverse complement strand
ACTTAAATCACTGTCAATTTTTAACCTATACCTCACTCCCTGATAATCAAGCAAAGTCTCGTCGTCCACCCTATGTGCCTTGCATTGTGGGCAGGCTCCCTTGGAATCGTATGTGTCGTCGGAATGGGATGAAATATGGCACCACGAACATTCCCGAGTGCATCCATCACCTGTCATGTTGTGAATGCCGTCCTCTCTTATCAATCCGCACAATTCGCACTTCGACGTACAGATTTCACCATCGAATTCGTGGTCGTGAAATAACAAACACAAGGTCCAATTTCCATTAACCAGTTTAGCCTGTGACATATATTGCTCACGCTGATTGTTTGAAACGAAACAGCTTCCTGCTTCGTAACTTGGGAGTGTCCAAAGATCTGGTGCTATATCTACGCCCGTCCAGAAACGGATACCAAACTGTGCCTTGTGTTCGCCCTCGGTCACCAATGCATCATCGCCAGTGGCAAAGCTGAAGCCGTCTAAAACATTGTCATTGAAATGAATGTCGCTATTCCACTGTTTAATACCCGTTTCATAAGCATAGTTGCCTATCACCCTTGCTGTGCCACCTACCATAAGTTTTGCGTAAGGTAATTTGTCGATTCCACCTCCATAATATAATGTTTTATTACCAGTGATGGTTCCACCAAGAAGAGTAAGCGATCCACTCACTAATTCGATACAGCCAGCACAACCTGTTGCATAACCACCTGTAATGACACCCGTCTTTGCAGGAGAACTATCCTTGATGGTCAAGTCAATACCTGAGTAGCCTTGCATAAAAAACACACATCCGAAATCGCTTGGTTCTGACAGGTTTCTGTCCAGCGTGTAACCATTCAAATCGAGTACGATGGATGTCGCAGCGGGCCAAATTACCTTGTCCTCTGCCGTTGCAACAATATCCTGCGTCAGCACTATTGTCGTAGGCTCTGTTGCACTCTCCATGGCTGCCTTGAGCTGTGCCCATGTGGTGATGTTCTCAGCCGCCGACACCGAACTGATGCCACAGATGAGGCATAGCATCAGAGGGAGTAAAAATTGAAAAAGTTTCTTCATGATATATTCAGTTAAATTTATTTCTGTGACTACATCTTCCTACCAGTAATGTCATACCGCACACCATTGCGGATAATCACAACCCTGCCATCCTCGATTGTCTTGATTGCCTTGTGGCTGTGACCTGACTCTACATTTGTAATGCCTGTAGGTGTCTCGATAATTCGGCTGCCCTCGTCGATGACGGTGTCTGTTGCACCGCAACCGCGGTCACACTCTGCTGTCTTGTGGCCATCGGCTTCGGTGGTTGCGTCGCCATTTGATAAATACTCTGTGAATAAGTGACCGAGTGCAGGTATTACTGTCTCATTCTGGTGCGCATCGCAACCCAAGCGGTGGCAATGGATTGACTTGCTGCCTGCGTGCTCGCAGTCTTCCCAGGCATCTACAGTGAAGAAATCCTCCCAGTCATGACCAAGTGCCGCACCTGTGGCAACTATCTTGTTTTCCTCTGAACATCCCTCGCGTGTACACTTGGCTGTCTTGTGGCCATCTCCTTCGCACGTCTGGTCTCCATCAAGTGTGTATTCGCCCCATGCGTGACCGAGTGCTGTGCCTGTGGCAACTATCTTGTTTTTCTCCGAACATCCCTCGCGAGTACACTCTGCTGTCTTGTGGCCATCATTTGTACATGTCTGGTCGCCATCCAAGTGGTATTCACCCCATGAATGACCGAGAGGCTCTGTTTCAACTTGCTCTACAAGAACTGTGTAGCAAATAGAGCAATGCTTGCCCTCGGTAAGACCTGTTTCGGTGCAGGTGGCTGCTACGGCGGCGTCAGTTGCCTCGGTGTGATCTGCCACATAGCGTTCCCCATTGTTGTTATAATACATCTCGCCATCAGCAGTTACGCCATCACATAAGTAACCTGGTACATAATATACCGTGTTGTCTTTTGCCTTTGTGAGTGATGGATATGCATCGCCGCCTTCGCCAATCTTCTGGTACCATACAAAATTGCCTTCGGATGTTGAGCCGTTGAGTTTGTATGCAATCTCACCGCTGGCAAATCGTTCAACAGAAACACCTGCTTCACATGCGCTCTCAAAAGAATTAAATGTCAAGCCTAAAATAGTACTACAGGTAGTATAGCAATTTGTGATAGGGAAAGTACTATTTTTTTCGCCCACAATACCACCAGCTGACAAAAAGTCTACAGTGCATGTCAATTCAGAGGTGCTATAGCAGTTGCTGATGCCTTTGCACTCAGATCCTTGACCTACAATGCCACCTATATAATCCCCTTTTCCAATAATGTCACTATAGCAGTTGATTATTTCTGATTTACCATCTGTATATCCACTAATTCCGCCAACACGAGAACCTTCAAAATAGGAGTTGATAACACCCAAATTCATAATCTTACCGTTTGCCTCAAGCATGCCCACAAAACTTGCGAGTCCAGTTGTGTTGTCATACACATACAATCCGCTCACGGTATGTCCCTGACCGTCAAATGTACCTTTGTATCCATTACCACTGTGAGTTCCCACACCTATAATAGGCCATGAGAAGGGAGTCGATGGCTCGCTTGATCCTGTAGCAATAAAGGTACCGTCGGTTCCAAAAGAGCCTTCATTAAGAATAATGTCAGAGATTAGTTTAGCATTGGCAGCCCTAAAATCTTGTCCATTATTCACCATATTTGCAAATGCGATAAGCTGCCCAGTATTGCCGATAAGGTAGGTGCCTTGCATATCGGTCGGAGGTACTTCATATCTGAAACTATTACATACCTGACAAGTTCCCATGCCATTTACATATTCTATATAGTGCGTAACCAGTTCCTCGATGGTAGTAAGGGTCGTCCCCGTCTCATCTGCGAACCAATTGCCGCAACCACTACATGTCCAATATTCATTGTGTCCATGTTCTGTACTTGTTGCCGCTACTGCATCTACCTTAGTCAAAGTATGAGTATGGGCTATATTATTGACATAAGATTTTCCGTCGCTGGACAACTGCACAGCATTACTGCCTGTATTTACAAATGTAGGGTAGTCGTCGCCACCTTCCGAAAGATCCTGAAACCACACTTGTGTGCCATCGTTTTTGCCCTCATTGAGAAGATAAGTCACTTCTCCGCTCTTAAAGTCCGAATCATCCTTATGAACACCTCCACCCCTGTTAACCTGCTGGTTTGTATAGCAGTTGACAATTTCGCCTGATCTGTTTATTCCTGAAATACCACCATAATAGTTTTGTCCTTTTGAACTATTCCCCGTACTGGTAGAGTAGCAGTTGGAAATTGTACAACCTAAATTTGCTGCTATTATACCACCAGCATACTGGGCTCCTATGATAGTACTTGCAGCGGTATAACAGTTAGTGATTATGCCAGAGGTTACGTTTGGGGCAATAATACCACTATAATACTTTCCTGCATTGAAATAAGT
>JAGHVA010000148.1 GCA_018064565.1 Candidatus Colimorpha onthohippi | reverse complement strand
GTCTATGGCATTCCATAGCATCCGGGTAAGGAGTTTTACTGCATTGGCACGACCTTTCTCAATGTCGTCGCCCGAATGTCCTCCCTTTAGTCCGCTCACGCTGAGTGTAAATGCCTTTTGGTTGGCGGGAGTGGGCTGTGTGGTGTAGGGTAGTGTGGCTACGGTATCGATGCCTCCTGCGCAACCTATGCAGAATTCGCCTTCGTCTTCATCGTCGAAGTTCAGCAGGATGCTGCTCTTTAGCCATTCGGGACTCAGTCCGTCGGCTCCTGTTAGTCCTGTCTCCTCATCTACGGTAAATAGTGCTTCAAGTGGTCCGTGGCTGATGTCGTCAGCGTCAAGTATGGCAAGTATGGCTGCCACACCGATACCATCGTCGGCACCAAGTGTGGTGTTGGTAGCCGTCAGCCAGTCTCCTTCAATATGGGCTTGTATGGCATCGGTCAAGAAATCGAACGTGGTGTCTGCATTTTTCTCGCACACCATATCCATGTGTGCTTGCAAGCATACCGATGGTGCTTGCTCGTAGCCTTGTGTGGCAGGCTTGCGGATTAAAACGTTGCCTAAGCTGTCGCTGAGTGTCTCAAGCCCGCGGTCGTGGCCAAACTGCTGTAGGTATGCGCTGATGCGTTCCTCGTGTTTGGATGGACGGGGTATGCGTGTGATTTCTTCAAAGAAATGCCATACTTTGGAGGGTTGAAGTGTTTTCATAAATTTCTATATTTAGTTGTTTTGTTTTTTCGATAGGGGGTGTCAATATGGTGTTTTTTTACCGCGTCAGCAGCGTGATAACCTGTTTGAATGCCTGCTGTTCGCCTCGTGTGTTATACACTTGGACGAGTAGGATATAGTTGCCTCTTGGGCAACGTTGTCGGTCGTTGTCGGTGCCATCCCATGTGATGACACCTTGTCCACCCAGCAGACCGTTGCGCAGTAGCATGCGCACCATGCGACCTGCGGCATCCAGCACCGTTATCGTTGCCGACAGATCTGGATCCGAGAGCTGGTATGAGATGTCAAGGATGTCATCGACGCCATCGTTGTCGGGCGATATGATATGCGATGAGATGGCAAATCGATCTTGGGTAAAGAGCGTTTCGTGGCTTTGAGAGTTGGCTGCGGTGGGCGTGGCATAGCCTACGGTAGAGGCTGCGGAGTACCAGTTGGAGGCTTCTTGTGTGGGACGCTCAAACGACCGGCGTTCGAGCGAGACCCCTTCAACATCTCTTAGCAGCGCGGCATGCATGCTCTCGGTGTAGTCAAGGCGGTCAATAGGAGTGGTGTCGGCTGTTGTAATCAATACCGTGCCCGATGCGTTGTTGAGGGCTGGAAGTGCTGCGGTTTCAATAAGCATTCCAGGGTTTGCTACGTGGTAGCGAGCCATGATGTCTGCGGCATCGGTGGTAAACACCATATATTGATGGGGAGGTATAACAATGCCATTGCCCAAGTTGTACAACTTGGTAATGACGTTTTTACTGACACGAGCCATGCGTATCGTATCGGTCAGTATAGGCGTTGAACCGTTGTTATAGACCTCAACAAAATCAGCCCCATCGTCAATTGGATTGAATAGTATCTCGCTGATTTGTAATGCTGGAACCTGAGCCGATAGGCTAATGTGAAACAGCAATACAACAAGTAATAACATGCGTTTCATGACTGCAAAAATACATTTTTTTTGCGGATTGGCATGCGCTGCCTTACGATTTTTATTGTCGCAGCAACCGTCAATGTCATTCTGTTACGCAACAAGTGAAAAACAAAATCAATTGATATGTTCTCTTTCACAACAAAAAAATAGAGGTTACCAATAAGACAATTGGTAACCTCTCCTTTTATTATTAACCTTTACCTATTATGGTCTATATCGCAGTTGTTTCTATCTTTTCTACTATGATATCTCCTCCAGTTTCATAATTGATTGCGTTTTTAGATGTACTTTGCAATTTTCGTTTAGGTTAATACGATTGTAAACAACTCACAAAAAAATTCCAAGTGATATCTATATTGATATCTTTTTGCGGCTCACATTGTTTGTCTAAATTTGGTAAGATGGTTTTGTTTACACTGCACCTATTCAGAACCGCAAGAAAAAGTGAGTTGGTGAACTTGCTTTGATATATTTTTTTTTGACAAAAGTGCGTGGTTTGATATAAAATGTGTATCTTTGCAGCACGTTTTTAACTTAAAAATACAATTAAAATGGCTTACAAAATTACTGATAGCTGTGTGGCTTGCGGTACTTGCAAAGACAACTGTCCAGTTGGTGCAATTTCTGAAGGTGAGATCTATAAGATTGACCCTGAGGTGTGTGTGTCTTGTGGCACTTGCGCCTCTGTGTGCCCTATGGGTGTTCCTGTAGAGGAATAATCTGTACGGTTGAATTTGAGAACAAACAAAGGGAACTGTCCGTTAGGATAGTTCCCTTTGTCTGTTTATTGCTGATTTTTTTTGTGTGGATTAGTCAAAATCCAGATAGAACGGCCAATGGCTGCGGAATGTCTCCAAATCACTTTTTGAAAGTTCTATGCTGGCAGTCGTTGGCTGGGCTCCTACGCATTGGCTTATAACCATCCCCTTATAGTCGATAACAGCGGAATCGCCAGCGTAAGGTATGCCTGTGCCATCGCATCCCATGCGGTTTATGCCCGCCACGTAGCACAAATTCTCAATAGCTCGTGCTTTGATGAGTGTGGTCCATGCTTCACGTCGTGATGCAGGCCAGTTGGCGCATACAATTAGCAGGTCGTATGCCATAGTCTGCGTGCCAGGCAACACGCTGTTGCGATTCCATTTTGGGAAACGCAAGTCGTAACAGATTGCAGGCTTAATCCGCCAGCCTCGCCATTCAAATATCGTTTGGCTGCTGCCACGGGCTATCTGGCTGGCCTCACTGCTCATCCTAAAGGTATGCCCTTTGTCGTAATAGCCATAGTCGCCGTTGGGTTGCACCCAGTGCATCCGGTTGTAAACCTTCCCGTCGGTGGGGTCTTTCACTGTCCATGTTGCTACAAACAGCGCATCATGTCGCTGTGCCATGCGTTGCGCAAACTGATAGGTCTCCCCTTGCGGATATTCTGCCAGCTGTGCCATATTGTCCGAAAATCCTATCGAGAAGGTCTCTGGCGGTATGATGATGTCGGTGTCGGATGGTATTGTTTCTAACTGCTGTGACACTGACTCATAATTGGCTTTGGGATTTTCCCAGATGATATCTTGTTGAAGGTAGGTGATGCGCATGGTGTTTGCTTGGTTAAGTGGTAATGTCTGCTATGATTTTGATTGCCTGTTGTTTGTCGTGCTGTAGTTGTTGCCTCAGTAGTTGTGTGGAAGCAAACGAGCAGATGTCGCGCATGCGGGCTATGAATTGGATGCTTACCTCTTGGCCGTATAGGTTGCCATCAAAAACAAAGAGGTGAGTCTCAAGGGCTTCTTGTGCTCCTCCTACGGTGGGCTGGTTGCCTAAGTTTGCCATGCCATAGGCTATGGGGAGGTTGTTGGAATTGAATGCTCGCACCACATACACACCCTGTTGGGGTAGCAGGCGGTCCGCATCGGTCGCAATATTAGCAGTCGGAAATCCCAGTTGGTGCCCTATGTGTCTGCCTTCAACTACTTTGCCTTGTACAGAATATGGTCTGCCAAGCATCTGGTTGGCGGTAGCTACCTCGCCGCTTTGCAGAGCCTGACGGATACGGGTGGAGCTAACGGGTATGCCATCTATTGTCAGTGGCGTGTCGTGCATTATCTTGACATCAAGACGCGCTGCGGTGTCGGGCAGCATGGCAAAGTCGTCGTGCTGATGGTTGCCAAACATGTTATCGTAGCCCATCAAAAGCGCCTTGGCTTGATATTGCCTGACGAGAATAGTCTCCAGAAATTGACATGCCGATAGTTGTGCTACATCTGGCGTAAAGTGGATAGTCTCAATCTGGATTTTGCTGTCTTGCTCCATGATGAGGGCGTTGCGTTCGGTTGGGGAGGATAGCAGTCCGAACCCCTGGTAGGTGCTGCCCAACACCTGGCGGGGATGGTGGTCAAAGGTAATAACCAAAGGCTGCAGATGGTTGGTCGTGGCTTGCAGGACGAGTCGCCTGAGCAACTGCTGGTGCCCCAGATGGACACCATCAAAACTGCCTATGGTGATAATAGTATTGTTCGGCACTATATGGGGAGTTAAAGCGATGTGTTGTACATCGTAAAATCAAGTTGCAAAATTACGTTTTTTTTGCTGATGTCAAAAAGTTTTGTATATTTGCAAACGGAAACAAACGGTTGTTTCTATAATAACAATTTCAAAAACATATAATTATGCCTTGTAGAATTAGATTACAGCGTCATGGTAAGAAGAATCAAGCTTTCTACCACATCGTTGTTGCGGATGGTCGTGCACCTCGTGACGGAAGATTTGTCGAGAAATTAGGCACGTACAACCCTCAAACCCAACCAGCCCAGATCGTGTTGAATGTTGATCGTGCTGTGGAGTGGTTGAATAATGGAGCTCAACCCAGCGATACGGCTCGTCGTATCCTCTCTTATAAGGGTGTCCTTTTGAAACATCATCTTCAGATGGGTGTTACCAAGGGCGCTATCAGCCAGGAGCAGGCTGATGTGAAGTTCAATCAGTGGCTTCAAGAGAAGGAAGCCAAGATTGCCAACTATGTGAGCGAGAAAGAAAACGAGAAGCGCAATGTCAAAAAGAGTCGTCTTGAGGCTGAAAAGAAAGCCAATGAGACTAAAGCCGCTGCTGTGGCTGCCAAGCGTCAGGCTGCTGCCGAGGCTGAGGCTGCTGCAAAGGCTGCCGCTGAAGCAGAAGCTGCTTCTGAGTCGGCTGATGCCGAGGCTCCCGCTGCTGAATAATGGTGTTGTACATCACCTGACTGCATAGGTTGGGTGTGTGTATCCAGCATAAGGATAAAAAAACTTACGAAGGAGAATCACTACCAGTGGTTCTCCTTCGTAAGTTTGTGTTGTGCCGACTCTCCTAAGCCATCGCTCGCCTCTTATTGCTATCTATCCCCATTTACCTATGTGTGGTGCTGTCATATTCATTGTCTAAATTTCAGATATTATTTATACCTTTGCAATGTCGTTTGATGCTTTTTTTGTATCTATCTTGTTTGTTGTCAGTATGTATGTATCATATTGATGGATTTCGTGTATTCTGATTTGTGCGGTAAGGTGCTATACCTATCAGTGTTT
>JAGHVA010000256.1 GCA_018064565.1 Candidatus Colimorpha onthohippi | reverse complement strand
TCGCAAGCGTTATAAACTGGCAGTTCTATCAACGAGTCGTTGTAGATAGCCACATTCATACGATAAACACTATCGCAACTGAGTTCGCTTACAAACGTGAGTTCGCTCGATGGCACAGGTGCTTTGCCTATCAACGTATCGCTATATACGCCACTTTGCGTATAATGATGACTACGCCAATCATACTCCTTGCAGGCAGTATCATACTCAAGCTTCAACGCATTGGGGTGAACGATGACATGAAGTGCATAGAACGAGTCGCATACACCACCCAACGAACTCTCAAGTGCCGAAGGCACCGCATTGCGAACCACATCACCATAAATGCCCGTACTATCGTAGTGCATAGGACGTAGCATATTGTGATTCAACGTATCACGCCAAGGATAGTAGTCGCACACCTCGGTCTTGACCGTATCTGCGTAACGGTTATGATACACATGTATGGTATAACGGAATGTGCTGTCGCAACCGCCTGGCACAGTGCCATAGTCGGTATATTCGAAGGTGCCATCGGCAGCATGCCACTCATTGTGCCAATAGACACTGTCGCACACATTCTCTTCGATAGCCAACGTGCTGTCGTTGTTGAGAGTCAAGTGCAGACGATAGATACTATCGCACACACCATGAACAGCGCGCTTCACCACGTCATCGACCGTTTGCTTGTGGAACTCGGCGAAGTTGTAAGGCTCTTCATCGGTTAGATTGTAGGTCTTGCCACGCCATGTAAAGGTCTTACAAGCAGTATAGGTAGCTGTGTCAATCAGGCTATCGCTATACACGGTGAGGTGGAGGATATAGTTGGAGTCGCAGAACGATACCGCACGTGGATCACCGCTTCCCACTGCATCCACAGAGGTGTGGTAGTAGGTGTCGGTGCTGTCGAGATAGTTGTCCCACCACATCAAACCATCACATACCGTTACGGAAAATTCGAAGTTGGTATCCGAGTTCAACTTCAAGTACAGTTTGAAGACGCTATCGCACACGCCGTGGACAGCATGATAATCTGGACTATTCGGATCGTCGGACTTGCGTAGAGTGTCGTAATAGATGATATCATTCTGATCGAGGTCGATACCATCGGCATGGCTGGTATTGCTGCGAGCATAGAATTTCTTGCCGCGCCAGGTGAAGGTGCTACACGCCACATAGTCGGCGGTATCCATCAGCGTGTCGCTATACACCTGCACATCAAGCGTATATACCGAGTCGCATACTCCGCCGAATGCCACGTTCTTGACGATGTTCTCAAACACATGCCAATCGGTAGTAAACACGGTATCCTTGTCAACCACTATCGTTCTGCCGAGTTCATCTACACCTGCGTTCTTGCGGAGGTTCCAGTGGAGGCTGTCGCAGACGATATGGTAAGCGGTATCGGCTCGCTGAGCATCAAAGATGGAGATCTTGATAGTTACCACGCTGTCGCAACCTAAACGGTTAGGCAAAGTGTCAAGGGCGAAGAACTCGCCGTACTCTGCGGTTTCGTCGTAGTACTGCAGGAGGGTGTCGCGACCGAAGTGCTTGCAGTTGTGCCACACATACTCCGCTTGCGAAGCGCAGAAGGTGTCGAACTGGTTGCCTGCCGTATATTGCGGACGCAGGGTGACGTTGAGGGTGTCTTGATTGTTGATGGTGTCGCACTCGCCAGCGTTGTCTGTGCCGTTCTGAGCCACGCCATCTCCGCGGTCATTGAACGAGAAGATAAGATTGTAGTTATCCTTGAACCGAGCGCGAGGCTCGCAATCCTCATAGCCCGTGCCGCCGTTCTCGATAGGACGGATAGCGCAGAGATGTGTGAGCGGCATCGAGATGGTGATGCTGTCGCACTTCTGCATCATCAGCGTGCGGGTTATCGTATCGCGTTGCTCGTATGCGCCGTTTACCACGCTGTCACGATAGGTGGTCAGATAGAACGGTGCGGGCATCGAATCCTGACCCAAGTTGCAGTAACGCAACTTGATGTACATCGAGTCGTTCATCACCACGGTATCGAGTCCAGAGACCTCCTGGATTTGGATGTCTGGTGCATAGACGAACGGACGTCCAAACTGGTCGGTAGGAGCAGCCTGCGAGAGGAAGCCGTTGAACGGAGTACGGTTCAGGTAGTCGCCCAACGCATTATAATAGCTGTGGTGTTCGTTGCCATCCACGGGGCCCAATATCGACTGAGCTGGGCTCATAGCGAAAGCTGGCACGGTAAGTTGGTTGGTCACGTTCACGCTGTTGTACATGTACTGGTTCCACACCGGACGTGCGGGCAGCCACTCGGTAGCATCGCTCTTTATCACCTTCAGATGACCCTTCTGGATATAAGGGCGTTGTAGGCATTGCGATATGTTCGTATCAACAGTGATTATCTCGGCATGGCCGTCGCAGTCCACGTCGGCAATGATTGGGTAGGTCATCACGGTGGGCTCTATGCGGTTGGAGGTGCTGAGCAATACCGTGCCGTCGGTACCCTTGCGCAGTTGCAACTGGTTGGCGGTGTGGGTAACTATTTCGAGCGTACCCTCGTTGTCAAAGTCGAAGAGAGTAACACCGTTGCAGTAGCTGTTGTCGATAGCCGCCACCTTCCACAGCTGGCTGAAGGCGAGCGTTGACGGGTCGCATGTGTAGGCAGCCAAGCCGTTCTGCGACTGTATAACCATCTCCATCGAGAGGTTACCATCGAGGTCGCCGATAGCGGGGATGCTCTTGCCGTTGGCGGTCTGAGTGAGTGTCAGCACGTTGCCCGTCACGTTGTTATGCACATCCCATACGTAGCAGTATAGCGGAGCGTTGGCGGCACTGGTAAGTCGTGCAGAGTAGAGCACATCCGTGTAGCCATCGTAGTTAAAGTCTGCCACAGCCACATGGCCGTCCAGTCCTTCAAGATTCTGTGCAGCGCAGGCGGCACTGCTACGAGCCACGCATTTCATGCCGTTGCCAGCGGTACCTTGGCGGTTGGTGATTGTAACCTCATACACCTCGCCGCCGAGCAGCAGCTCGGGACGGTCGTCGCCCGTCAGGTTAGTGGCAAACGGGAACGAGAGGTACCCGTTGTCCTTCTCGTTACTACCAAAGTAGTAGGAGTTGCTCACGCGGTAAGCCCACGAGGAAGCCGTGTTGTGGGTCGGAGCCTCAGCGAGCAGGCGGCCTGTAGCGGCGTCAAACACCTTGTTGCGGACATACACCTCGGGGTGTCCGTCGTTGTTGAAGTCGGCGAAGCCTATGGTACTCTGGCCTATCTTCTCGGTGTTGGTGGTACTCTCGCCGTTGGCGAATATGTTGCTCTCCCACACCTTGTTGCCGTCCATGTCGTAAGCCACTATGGCGTTCTGGCTGAAGCCCATCACATAGTCCATGCTCTGACGCTTGGCGAAGATGATAAGGCCTGTGGTGTCGCTAAAGTCATCGTTAGGCACGCGGAGTATGCCGTAAGGTGTGGGGCCGTAGGCATCGACGATGCCTGGCAGAGTAAACGTCCTATATAGTTCAAAGTCACACTTGCCTGCATTCGTCTGCGTGAATACCAACACCTTACGCTCACCACTGGTAGGAGCGACATAATTCGCTCCTGAACCCGTTGAAAGCAACACCGATTGGTCGGAAGCCTCAAAGCATACTATCTCATTGAGCCCGTCACCATTGAGGTCGCCCACCAGCGGGATGATAAATGACGACACCTCGCGTTTCGATATCCAAGCCTCTTTCCACTTCCACTCCATGGCGGGTTCGGTGGCCACGAGGTCGCAGGTGGTGGTGGTCAGGTTGTCGGGGTATGGGCTAAGCACCAGCAGTATGCTGCTGTCGCAGCCCACGCTGTTGGTGTAGTGAGTAAGGTTGCTTCCAAAGTCGCCGAAGACATGCTGCTGTGCAACGCCATTCACGGTGTAGTGCATCGTGTATGGGAACGAATCGATGGCGTCGCTCATCAGGCTCTTCGAGAAGGAGAGCTGCGGCGTGCTTTGTTTCACGGTGAGGTGCAGCGTTACGGTGCTGTCGCATCCCGTGACGCTGGCGTGGCGGATAACATACGACGTGTCGCAGCTCTCGCCTATCACCATGCCGCTGTTGTTGTACTGGTCGCACACGGTGGCGCTTATCTCGTTCTGTGCGTTGGGTCGCACGGTAACGGTACGTGTAGCGCTGTTGCTCCGACACACCAAGTCACCCTTCTTGGTGGTTACATACAGGGTATAGGTGTATCTTCCTGCGGACGCACGGTGATATACTGCGTGGTGCTGTTGCGTCCGGCGTCGTCCCACTGGTAGGTCAAGGCGTCGTCGCGGCTCACCTCGCCAAAGCCGAAGCGGCGTATGGCGCGCACATGGGCGTTGGCGGCAGTCTTGGCGCGGTTGTCATAGATATTGGCAGTGGCAATCTCGCGGTTGAAGTTGCGCACCAATGCGTTGTCCTTGCTGTACTCGGTGCTGCTCCAGTAGGGAGCATTGAGCATGGCGCTACCGCCGGCGGCGAGGATAGCCTCCTCCACCTCTGGCATGGCGGCATAGAGCAGTGACAGCTGTGCTGCCGACGGCACGAACCAGTCGGCATTGAGCTGTGTCACCACCTTGTTGCGTGCATAGCCCGAAGTGTTGTCCATATAGGATGTCAACTTCATGCCGTCCATGACGGCGGTGGCGAAGTAGGTGCTGTAGTTGGTCGAGGCGCCCGTGTTGGCACCCGAACGGTCGGTAGCGGTCTTCTCCCATGCGCAGGCCACGCCGTTGGTAGCGTCTTCGAGAGCCACCATCAAGCCGTACTGGGCATCGGGGTCGATGTAATAAACCACACCCTTGGTGCCATCTTTGTTTACCAATAGCTGACCAGTGGTAATGGTAAAGTTGGGGTTACCCACGTTGATGGTCTTCACCGGCAGCACCTCGTAGCGGAAGCTCTTCGAGCCGATGCCAATGGAGAGTTCGCCGTTGCTCACGCGCCATGCGTTGGCCTTGCTGTGTACCGTCGAGGTCCAGAAGTAGTAACGGTCGTTGTCCACCTTGCCTTCCGACACATGCAGAGGCTCGGCGCCCACGGTAGTCAGGGCGCGGTTGACGGCCGTGAGGTTGTTCATCAGGTGCATCACCTGACCAGCGGCAGGCAGGTACCATCCGTTGGCGAAGTCAACGGCGTAGGCAGCGGGATAGACGTCGGCGGTGCCCGCCTGGCGGATGAGGCGTGTGTTGGTGTAGCCGTCGGTGTCGCTCACGGCGGCGTAGGTGCTGGTGTAGTTGGTTATGCTGTCGATAATCTCGCCAGCCTGGCTACCCTCGTGCCATTTCTCATCGTAAACGTGTTCGAGACCGAGCACCCAAGCCTTGGCGTTGCTATCCACATAGAATATCACGCCGTGAGCGTCGAGGCCGGAGCCGCGGTAGGCGG
>JAGHVA010000057.1 GCA_018064565.1 Candidatus Colimorpha onthohippi | reverse complement strand
CCGCACTGTTAGAGACCTGGGCTTCTGAACATGCGAACGTGCAATCTACAGCTGGGAGACAGTCGTTTGCAGAAGAGTTGCAACTTATCGCCTCGTTGGATGTGATGATTAGCATGGACAGTGCGAATATGCATTTTGCATCGTGTATGGAAGTCCCCGTAGTAAGCATCTGGGGTGCGACTGATGCAGTTTGTGGCTTTTACGGCTGGCGACAAGATCCACAACATGCCATAGCTACGAATCACAAATGCAGACCATGTTCGATATATGGCAACAAACCTTGCCAATACGGAGACTATCGATGCATGACCTACCTCGATGTTGCCGACATCGCCAGACATGTGTTTACGATGCTCGAGGTCAAGCCTATGGAATAGACCTCAAAAGTATTGGTAGCCTTACATTTTAGTATTGGTAGTCTTACGTTCAACACCGTATTAGCACTATTCACAACTCAAATAATGCCATTCGGCATTTTTTTTTGTTTGGTTGGTTGATTTTTGCGAAATTTGCAAGTCTCAAAACATGTAAGCATATCGCACTTATCATGTATTACACAGACACTTACACACAAAACACACAATACGACAACGATAAAAAAAAGCATTTTTAGGTATATCGCAATATTATTTTGAAACACAAACAACACAAAATGATAAAAAAAGCACTAACGTTAATGCTGACAATACTTGCCATTAGCAGTATATCGGCACAGGAGAAAAACACCTTACGCCTATCGCTTACAGATGCGCGAGATTATGCACTGAAACACAACTACACGATGCAGAATGCGGCACTTGACGTGCAGAAAAACGAGGTAGCAAAATGGGAAACACTTACAACCCTGTTGCCACAGGGCAAGTTAGGGTTTGACTATAGCAACATGTGCGGATACAATATCAACATGTCGGGTATGACGATTCCAATGAACCCCTATGGTACTTTGAGTTTGACAGCCTCAGTGGCGGTCACAGCACAACAGATAATGGGGGTCATATTGCAGAACATAGCCATCGATATGAGTGATATCAATCGGAAAAAGACAGAATTAGCCACTGTTTCTGACGTAAAAAATGTGTATGTGTCCATTCTTGTGATGGAGGACATCGTAGGACTGCTTGATTCAAGTTTGACGAATATGCTGCGATTAGAGCAAAGCACCATTGAGAGCGTAAAAGCAGGGGCTGCCGAGCAGATAAATGCAGACAAGTTGTCAGTGCAAGTAGCCTCATTGCGCAATAGTATCAATACGCAACGCCGGTCGCTTGAGATGCTATACAACGCCTTGTTGCTCCAATTGGGAGCCGATGTAAACACTAATATCGAACTCACCACAAAGTTGGACGAGATATTCAGTATAGACGATATGGCAAAGATGACACTCGGTGGATTTCATATTGAGCAAAACCACGACTATCAGTTGCTGCAGCAAAATGCCGAGTTGAGTAAAAAACAGATATTATCCGCATGGTTGGCGTTTACACCAACTATATCGGCATACTATCAATATAGTAATAAGACCTACTTTGGCAGAGATGAGGGATTCAATATGACACCACCCCACATGGTGGGAGGAACGTTTTCATTACCCATCTTCCAAAGTGGAACCCGAATAGCCTCAATCAAGAAAGCTCGTATTGCCTATCAAGAGACATTAAACAGCAAGCAACAAGCTGAAGACGGGTTGAGAGTCCAATACAACCAGTTGTGCTATGATTTGACGTCAGCCATTGAGAGTTACAACATACAGAAAGAGAACATTACCATCACCAAACGAGTACTTGACAACACATCGGAGAAATACCGGTATGGTCGCGCCTCCAGTCTTGAGATTACCAATGCCTCGACCGACTTGATTACAGCACAAAGCAACTACGTCCAAGCCGTGATGAATGTGATAACCGCACAGATATCACTCGAAAAACTCTTATGCGAATAAACAATATTCAAAATTGAAAATACATAAATCCATGAATAAAGTTGTGAAATTTGCCTACATGGCATTAGCATTGATTACCATCAATAGTATAAATGGGTGTGGCGGAAAAGGCGAAGCCACATCAGCTGATTCTGCGTCAATTACAAAAGAGACTGAGAACGTAAAAGTACTAACATTACAAAGCGAGCGTATTGCCAAACGGTTGGAGGTATCCTCTACACTCGAAGGATACGAGAAGATGGACATCGCACCATCTATAACTGGGCATATTGACCACATATTTGTAGAGGTTGGCAGCCGTGTAGCCAAAGGTGCTATGCTTGTACGAATGGATCAGACGCAACTCAACACTACACGCATCACCCTCAACAGCACCAAGGTAGAGTTGGATCGAATCATAGCCTTGCGCCAGTCGGGCAATGTCAGCGAACAAGTATATGACCAAACGAAAGCCAGCTACGAGCAGCTTGTGGAGACAGAGAAATTCCAGGATGCCAACACTTTCGTAAAAGCTCAGTTTTCAGGAGTAATCAGTGCAAAGAACTTTGAGGATGGCGAGATGTACACCGGACAGCCTATATTGACGCTGACACAAATCAACAAACTAAAAGCCATAATCAGTATTCCTGAGAGTTACTACCCATTGGTACACACAGGCATGAAAGTGGCTATAGCCAGCGATATCTATCCTGAATCCGAATTCAGTGGTAGCATCGAGATTGTTTACCCAACCATAGATGCTTCCACACACACATTCCAAGTCAAGATTAGCATTCCCAATGGTAACGAGAAGTTACGTCCAGGCATGTATGTTCGCACCACTTTGGCTTTGGGCGAGATGAATGCCATCTTGGTACCTTATCAAAGTGTACTAAAACTCACGGGAAGCAACGACCGCTATGTTTTTGTAAACAATGAGGGCAAAGCACGTCGTGTATCAGTAACATTAGGACAGCGTTTTGACGACAAGATTGAGATTATTCCCGTTCAATCAGGAGATATTAAAGAAGGCGACCAGCTTATCGTGGCAGGACAAGCCAGACTGGTTGATGGCAGTGCGCTGAACATCATGCAATAATCGCATCGCAAAGAGCGCATTACCGCGCAAACAAAAATATACTAATAAAACACAAAAACAATGGCAATATACAAAACTGCAATCAATAAACCAATCACAACCGCACTTATCTTTGTGGCTGTTATCGTCATGGGATTGTTTTCGCTCTTGCAACTGCCAATTGACCAGATGCCAGAGATGGATCCGCCATACGTAACAGTGATGACAACATACGCTGGAGCGAATGCCAGCGAATTGGAGACCAATGTTACCAAAATCATTGAGAACTCGCTCAACTCGGTAGATGGACTAAAAAACATAACATCTACATCCAAAGACAACTTATCCGTTGTTACCCTTGAATTTGAATGGGGAATGAACCTCGATGAGGCGTTGAACGACATCAGAAGTTATGTTGACCTCGTATATGACAACCTGCCCGACGGTGTATCAAGACCTATGATATTGAAACTCAACAGCAACATGATGCCAATCCTTCAGTTTGGATTTACTGCTAATGAGAGTTATTCTGGTCTTGAGAAAATCATCGACGACAATGTTACCAACGAGTTGAAA
The DNA here is from genome assembly GCA_018064565.1 of Candidatus Colimorpha onthohippi. GTDB lineage: Bacteria > Bacteroidota > Bacteroidia > Bacteroidales > P3 > Colimorpha > Colimorpha onthohippi. The sequence continues at coordinate 4,485 of JAGHVA010000057.1, read as the reverse complement.
CGTATTGATGGTATAGGCAATTTGTCCGTAAGTGGAGCACCCGAGCGCTATATCTATATCGACTTGAATCCTCAGCAACTGGATGCTTATGGATTGAGTGTAGAGGTGGTAGGCAACGCGATAGCATCGAACAATCTCGATTTGGCATCTGGTACCATCAAGATGGGCAAAGAGCAATACCAGATGCGCGTAAAAGGAGAATATGACGAGAGCAGTGAGATTGGAAATATCGTAGTGGCCAACAAAGGGGGCAAAGAGATATTTGTAAGAGATTTAGCAACCGTGCGAGACACGATTAAAGACCTCAGTCTCGACGAGAAAATCAATAGTAAAGATGGTGCTCGTCTCATCATTTCAAAACAGACTGGAGCCAACACCGTAGCTATTGCGAGATCCGTTCACAAAAAGATGGCCGAGATTAAGCCGACATTACCACCAGATATCAACGTATTGCTTATCCGAGATGGATCGGTTGAGATTGAAAATGCAATCAACGGATTGGCAGAATCAATCTTTTACGCATTGCTCTTTGTGGTCTTGGTGGTTTTCATATTTTTGGGCGACTGGCGAAGCACCATCATCATCGGTATCACCATACCTATTTCGTTAGTAACATCATTTATCTATCTGTTTTTATCCGACAGCTCGCTCAATATCATATCGATGGCATCGCTAACCGTAGCCATTGGAATGGTTGTTGACGATGCCATCGTGGTGTTAGAGAATGTAACCAAGCATGTGTCGCGCGGCGAGAGCCCTCGCGAGGCAGCCATATATGGTACCAACGAGGTGTGGACATCTGTTATAGCCACGACATTAGTGCTGGTTGCGGTGTTTGTGCCGCTCACCATGCTTCCAGGAATGGCGGGAATCTTCTTCAAAGAGTTAGGTTGGATTGTTACCATAGTGGTATGCGTATCTACAGGAACAGCTATCTCGCTGACCCCGATGCTGTGTTCAAAGATGCTGAAAGCGGTTCCATTCTTTGTCAACAAAGAGGAGGAGGCCGCCTACAAAGCCAAGAAAGCCAGCAAAAAGATTACCTTTGACAACACGTTAGGAAAAGTATTCAGCCGTGTAGAAGCTTGGTATGCCAATGTGTTAAGATGGTGTTTGGGACACAAGCGGATAACATTGCTTATAGCCTTTTCAATTTTTGTCATTTCAATGATTCCCATGGGCATGGGAGCTGTTGGTATGGACTTTATGAAAGAGCAGGACAATGGAAGCATGTCGATAACCATCGAACTACAGCGAGGCACGCGTATAGAAGAGACCCTCAAAGTAGCGCGCTCTATTGAGAAAGAGATCCAAGATGCTTTAGGAAAAGACCTATTAGTATTATCCACATCGGCTGGTTCCAACGATGATGCAGGATTTGCTGCACTATTCAACAGCACCACCAACAACAAGATTAGCATGAGTGTACGTACCACCAAGAAATATGAGCGGTACAATGGCAAGAGCTTGTTTGTAATGGCTGAGGAAGTGCGACACATCTTGTCAAAATATGCCGAGGTGATCAATTATCAAGTATCCACTGCCAGTGGAATGGGAGCAGGCAACAACCTCAGCATAGAAGTGTATGGTTACGATTTTGACAAAACAAATCAGTTTACGAACGAGTTAAAACATCGTATCCAGAAAAATATAGCAGGAGCCCGTGATATTAAAGTAAGTAGGGATGAGGACCGTGCAGAGTTGAAGATTACCTTCGATAAAGAGAAATTGTCGCGACATGGGCTCAACGGATCTACCGTAGCAACATACGTACGCTACCGCGTAAATGGAATGCCCTGCGGATACCTAAAAGAAGATGGAGAGGAATATGATATCGTAGTGCGCTTGCAAGAAGACTATCGCAACAGTTTGAGCGATATCGAGGAGATGTCGTTTATGACCAATACTGGTAAGATACTAAAATTGAAGGAGCTCGCTACCATCGAGGAATACTGGTGTCCGCCTACTATTGAGCGAAAGAACCGCCAGCGCTACCTTACATTAGCTGTTACACCATATAATGTATCGTTAGGCGAATTGGGAGCGAGCGTCAAAGAAGAGTTGAAAAAAATGTCAATCCCACAAGATATCCATGTAGCATTGGCTGGCAGTTACGAAGACCAGCAAAAGACCTCGTCCGATATGTTGATGTTAGGATTGCTGATTATCATGCTGGTTTATATCGTGATGGCATCGCAGTTTGAGTCGTTCAGCAAACCGTTTATCATCATGATGTCGATACCATTTGCACTAACGGGAGCCATCTTGGCATTGCTTGTTACTGGCGAAAACCTTGACATGGTTGGGTCGCTTGGTATCGTACTGCTTATCGGTATTGTTGTTAAGAATGGTATTGTGCTTGTTGACTATATCAACTTGCTGCGAGAGCGTGGCATAGAGTTAAGAGAGGCCATCGCCCTTTCTGGAGAGTCGCGTTTACGTCCTGTGATGATGACAGCATTCACCACTATATTGGGTATGATACCTATGGCAATGAGTAAGAGCGAAGGATCAGAGATATGGGTAACAATGGGTATCGTGGTTATTGGCGGATTGCTGATATCCACATTGGTAACACTGATTGTAGTGCCCGTGCTGTATGCTGTGTTTGAGCGGAAGGGCGACCAAGCCAAACTTGAAAAACTGCGTAAAAACTTTGTATTTATGGAGATAGATGTCTCACAACACGAGACGCCTAAGACAACCGACAGCGAGCAGACTATAGAACCGGTACAATAAACAAGCCACAAAACTGATGAATTATGAAAAGTGTAATGATAGTATATAACCAAGCCAATACCGAACGTGTAGAGTACATGCTTGACCGGCTTGAGATACGCGGCTATACATTTTTTGAAAATGTACAAGGTCGTGGGCATATCGATGGAGACCCTCATCACGGCACTCATACTTGGCCAGAGATGAACAATGCCATCATAACAGTGATTGAAGACGAAAAGGTAGCATCGCTGCTTGAAAGCGTCCACAAGCTTGATTTGCGCAACACAGAAGTAGGTGTACGCGCCTTTGTCTGGAATATTGAGCAGATGGTATAACCAATTTGCGTAGGCGATCTATGCTCAAAAAAAAAAGACATGCAGGAGTCGCAAACACAGCGGCTCCTGTTTTTTTGTTGTATCAATCTTCTTTAGGCTATTATTTTTAGAAAATCAATAGTTTTTTTTCATATCTTTGCAAAGACAAAGAAAAAGGAAGAAAAAAGAATTGTTCAACTCCATAACTCCAAGATATATCGACAATACGCATGCGCCACACTGCGCGACCATGCCCGCCCAGCCGCCACCTTCAACATCTTGTTGCGCTACACCGAATAGGCAGTAAGAACCGTTGCAATGTGTAACATGGCAATAAAGAAAAATAACATGACTCCCGAAGAGAAAGCAAGGATTAAGATAGACCAGATGTTTGAAGAAGCCGGTTGGCAGGTGGTGGATAGAGACTTCTATTCGCCAACTATTACTGCCGCCGCCATTCGTGAAGGACTTTTGAATGGCAACAAGGAAGCCGACTACTTCCTATTTATCAACGGAAAAGCCATAGGTGTACTTGAAGCCAAACGGGCAGACGTTGATGTAACATCTACCGCAGTCTGCGACCAGACATACGGATATACTCGTGGAGTTCCTGACTGCTATCCGACATGGCAAAAACCCCTACCATTTGGATACCAATCAAACGGAGAAGAGACGTACTTTGTAGATTTTCGCACCGACGAACGGAATACGGTATTGATAAATCGTATCCATACTCCCAAGGAACTATGCAAGATACTTGGCATCGAAGACCTATACGCAGGGCTGCCCACTCTAAAGCGGAAAGGACTACGAGACTGCCAGTTTGAGGCAATTACAGAACTTGAACGGTCGTTTCGCGCAGGTCAGAACAAAGCCCTGATGGTGCTGGCAACGGGCTCTGGTAAGACATACACAGCTTGTTTGGCATCATATAGATTCCTGGCATATACGCCCATGAGGCGAATCCTTTTTCTGGTGGACCGCAACAACCTCGGCAAACAGGCCGAAGGAGAGTTCGGCATGTTCCGACTGACAGAAACTGGCGACCCATTCAACACCATCTATACCGTCAACCGCTTGAAGTCTGCCAAGATACCAAGCGACAGCAATGTGGTAATCTCTACCATTCAGCGCCTTTTCTCTTTGCTGAAGGGCGAAGAGATTACTGATACCGACGACGATGACAACGACGACAACGACACACCTGTAGAACTCCCAGAGAAACCGACTCTGCCCAAGGATTTCTTTGATGTTATAATCATCGACGAGTGCCACCGCAGCATCTACGGCAACTGGAAGAGGGTGCTCGACTACTTCTCCACTGCCAAGATGATAGGTCTTACAGCGACTCCAGTTCCCGAAACCCTGGCATTCTTCAACAACAACCGCATCGTCAACTACACCCTTGAAAAGAGTATCGTGGATGGCGTGAACGTGGATTGCCGTATCT
>JAGHVA010000117.1 GCA_018064565.1 Candidatus Colimorpha onthohippi | reverse complement strand
GTCTATATACACCACGTTGAGTTGGTTCTGGTTGTTGCGCGGGTCGAAACGGAAGGCTATATAGTAGGTTGTGTCGCCCGCCAGTCCTGCATTGGCGAAATCGTATGTAGCAACGGTGAACTGGTCTTTCTTAGGCAAGTAGGTCTCGTTGACGCCCACACCGCCGCCGTTGACAATCACGTTCTTGACCGGACGGAACTTCGTCGGGTCGGTAAGCGAGGTGGTGTAGCCCAACTGCAACTGACCGGTGTAGCTGCTGCTGTAGTTGCGGTAGTAGAACTTGATGTTGGCGAGGCTGGCGTGCAGGCCGAACGGCGGCAACACAGCCACCGCGGCGGTAGTGGCGTTGTAGCTCTTCAACGCCAGATGCTGCGATGCCTCGGCAACGGCATCGCTGTTGGGCCATGTAACCGTTGTGCTGGTGAGGTAAGCCTGCGGATAGTAGCGCGGGTTGTTGCCCAAGTTGACATCCACACCTGGGAACGACCAGCACGAGGGCATATAGTCCGCCTCGTGGCTTGCCGTCGGGTAATAGGCATTCTGGCTTATGTTGTTTTCGTACGAGTCGAAATTCTCGCTGTACGGCATCGGCGCACCACCGCACGGAGTGCGGAACATGCGCACGTCGCTCCATTCGCTCCATGCGCCGCCACAGTAGGCACGCATCTTGTAGTAGTAGGCGGTGCTGCTGCTCAGACCGCCTACGGTGTAGGAGGTCGCCGCACCGGCGATGTCCGCCACATCGGCCACCACGGTACCATTGGCGGCGCCAAGGTTGACCTGCAACTGGTACATGGATGCGTTGCCGTTGGGCAGCCATTGCAGCTTAGCCGACACCGAAGCCATCTCGGCGACCTCCGCCAACGGAGGCTCACAATCGCTGATGCGCTCAATGGAGACGTCATCGATAAAGGCGGTGGCATCCACATCGTTGTCGCCACAGCTGTAACGGAATGCGACATAGCGATAGGCTGCCTGCGGTGTGCCACGCAGCGTGGTAAGGTCCACATGCACGTCGCGCCAGTAACTATGGTCGATGGCCGACTCGGTCATGGCAAGAGGAGTGAACGAGGTGGTGTTGTAGGGGCTGCTCATCACACCCACCTGCAACGTCCCTTTCAACGGCAGATTGCTGTACGGACGATAGCGGAAGTCCATACGCATACTGTCGGCATTGGAGGCGAACATCGGCGAGACGGCATACACCGCATTGGCGGTAGAGAGTTGCGTGTTGGGGCTCTTCTTCGACTTCAACGCCAACGACCGGCCCGCACTGTAGTAGTAGCGGGCCAACGGGTCGCCACTGCCTACGCTGGTTATCCAACTCAGACCGTAACCGCCAGCGGCATAATAGCCACTCTTGGCAAACGGCATAGCCACCGCCCCTTCGGGCTGATATACGGTAGTCCAGCATGGCACATCCGAATAGGTGGCGGCGGGGTAATTGATATAATGGTCACCGCCGTAGATGTCGGAGGTGTAACTGTCGAAATTCTCGACGTATGGCAACGCTACTGGAGCACAAGCGGTATGTGCCGTGAGTTTCACCCACGGGCTCCACAGCTTGCTGCAAGCGCAACTGTCGGCAAGGTAGAAGTCGTACTCGGGGTTGGCATCGAGACCCGTAACCTGCAATGCGGAGGGCGTGGTGCCGTAAAGCGTACGGCCACCCATGTCGCCAGGGTAGAAGGGGTGCTCGCCATATACCACACGGTACTTGGCGGCATTGCCATTGTCGTTCCAACCAATGGTGACGCTGTTGGCGGCAGTGGTGGCAACTACGGCGTTGCGCGGCTGCTTGCACTCGCTGCTTTGCGTAGCCTCAAACTCATCGACCATCACGGCACTGTTGGCATCGACACCCGTGTAGCGCAATGCCGCCACGGCACCGCTCTCGAAGCGTGTGCCAGAGGTGAGGTAGTCGAAGGTAAAGGTCTGGTAGTCGTGACGCAGCGTGTTGATGGTCTGCAACGGCTGGAAGGTGCTGGCATCGTCGGGATTGGTCATGTAGCCTATCTGCAACGAGCCGGGCTTCGACTCGTCAAACGCGCGAGCCGAGAAGGTGATGAAGAGGCTGTCCAACGGCATGGTGCCTCCAAAAGTCTGGCTGGCGAAACGGGGCAACGACGCCACGGTGCGACGACTGTCGGCACCGTCGTTGCGCATCACCAACGCACCATTGCTGCCTTGGTAGGTATAGGTGGCGCCGCTGTTATTGCCTGCCGCCACGATGAATGCCTGCGGATAGCTGGTCTGGCTGTTGCTCATGCCAGCAAAACGCCAGCAGTTGGGCTGGGCGTGTGTGCTGGTGGCATAGTCGGCAGGCACCACCAACGGACTGGTGCTGTACTGCGAAGCGTTGGTAGCCAGGTCGAAATGCTCAACGTATGGCAGGCTGGCGCTACCACATAGCGGCATAGCGTAGATAAAGGCCGCCTCGCCGGTATCGGCGGCACCGCACACCACACGCACGTCGAACCGATAGCGCACACCAGGGGTGAGTCCATCGACGGTGGCACGGTTCACAGCCACCACCTTGCGTGCCTCGGCAACGCCCTCGTTGCGTGCCACCACCTCGTATGAGGCACCCGGCACGGCATCCCACTTGAGCGTCACGCCGCCGTCCATCACCGCCTGAACGGCAAGCCCCGTAAGGTCGGCACAGTGCGGCGCGCGCTCCACGCGCACGCTGTCGATGGCGAGGAAGTAATTGGTGCTTCCGCCCTCCTTGTAACGTATGGCAAGTTGTGCGTCGGCAGGATATATCCGCTCGGTGCGGCTGAGGTCGTAAGTAACCTTGGTATAGTCATCCACCAGCGGGTAGTCGTCGCCAAGTTGGAACCACTGCGGGCTGTCGGTACTGGCACCCGTAACATAACCCAGCTGCATGGGGTTGGTACCCTCGTAGGCACTGTGGTTGCGGTAGTAGAAGGTGATCTTGAGGCTGTCGAGCGGCAACGCCATCATGGGCAGTATGGCGGTGGCATGGCCACCAGTGGTCTTGAGCACCAGGGCCTTGCTGTAGTCGCTGCCGTGAGTCAACTGCAAATCATCCATATCCGATAGGAAGCCCTGCGGATAGTTGTTCACGTTGTAGGTGTAGATGCTGGTAAAGTTGTTGGTATTCTTGTCGAATGTCCAGCAGTTGGGCATGGTGTGGCGGTCGTACATGTCGGCAAAGCGGGCAGGAGCCGTAGTGCCGGTGCTGAAATAGCCCGCGGCGACATTGTAGGAGTCGAAGTTTTCGACGTATGGCAAGTCCTCGCCACGGCAGGGAGCGGTGAAGAGCAGGCTCGCCTCGTCGCTGGTGTCGCCAACGGCACAGATAGTGCGGACGTAGGCGGTGTATTGGCTACCCGATACTAGACCAGAGAAAGTGATATTAGCAGTGTTGGATATTCTGGAAGTGCCAGATTCTCCGGGCTCGCCGTTCTTCTCCAATCTCACCGCATAACCTATGGCTCCTTCGGGGCCGTCCCATGCCAAGTCGAACATGCCTTGGTGCAGCTGCTCGTTGTCGAGCACCAATCGCAGGTTGTTGGGCATACGGCACTCGGGCAGGCGGGTAACGGCGATGCTGTCGAGATAGATAAAGCCGTCGTTGACAAGGTTGCCATCGTAACTGTCGTAGTTGTAGCGTATGGCCATACGATATTTGTGCGCTTGGTCGGCGGGCACGAAGCCGTAGAACGAGGTGCTGTCCATGGTCCACTCCTGCGTAGGCAGCAGTTCGCGCACGGGTATGAAGTTGTTCACATCGTTTACGGCACTGGTCAAGCCGATATAGACCTTGCCGTGGTACTGGTTGCGGAAACGGTATTTCAGACGCAGCTGCAGGTCGGTGACGGTGTCGCGGAACGCCGGCATGATGGCCATGGCCGCACGGTTGCGGGCAGAGCCCATGCCGAACATCACGCCTTTCCAATAGTGCGTGGCATCATACACCTCCACGGCGTTGGCGGTACTGCTCATTAGCGTCATCTTGGGGAAACGGCCGTCGTAGTTGTCGGTACGCCACCATTCGTCGCCGCCGCAGGTCATCGGAAACTGCCAGCCGTAAGGCCATGCGTAGCCGTTGGTGTTGCGACGGTACATATCGGTGGTGTAGTAGTCGGTAGCGGAGATATAGGCATTTATGTTGTTCACATTCGACGCACCCTGCATGGGGACGTAATGCGAGTTCTGGTTCAAACTATAGGCATAGAGGTCGAAGTTGTCGTAATACGGTGCATGGATGGTATCGGTCGGTGTGGCGTAGGTGCGGTAACGCACCAGTGTGTCGGGACTGAACGCATCGCAGTTGCCGCAGTAGGCGCGCAGGTAGAAGTCGTACTCGGCATTGGTGTCGAGGTGCTGGAATACATATTTGGTAGTACGCACA
>JAGHVA010000165.1 GCA_018064565.1 Candidatus Colimorpha onthohippi | reverse complement strand
ACTTTGGCGACACTACCTATTATCTCTGTGTGTATGGCTCCAACGGCTGTAGAAGTAACTACACGCGGTTGAATGTTGTTGTAAATAGGCGTGTGCCGTACGATGCGAGTGTTGCCGAAGTGCTTGCACCTGCATACGACAAGGTGTATAACGAATGTGATACTGTCGTTGTTCGTGTATGTAATTATGGGACAGCTTCGTTGGCAGATTTCCCTGTCAAATACTCGTTTTATCTTGCCGACGATGTGGTAGCAACTCCTATTCAGGAGTCGGTTGTCGAGATGTTTACGGATACGCTGCAACCTGGTCAGTGTGGTGATCTCAAATTTCAGACGCTGATGGTTATCCCTGACAGTTTAGTTAATCAGTTGCATCGTTACCAAGTGCGCGCATGGACTGACCATCCTCGTGAGATGGTTCGTTCCAACGATACCATCTATGATGCTTGGCAGTTTGCTACATTGCCCGAAAGTGCTTATTGCATACCCAGTGTCCGTAATGGCAACGGACCTACGATGGTATCGGTGTCGTTCAATACGATGTCCAATCAGGTGGCGGCATTGCCCTATACTTACACTAATTTTGGCTGCTACGATTCCGTTAGCCGTATCACGCCTGTATTGCATCTCTCTCGAGGCTTGTTCGACTCGATTGTGGTGCATGTGGTCAATGTGGCAGACTTGAACGACCAGACTACCCCTTGTACGTTGGTGGCATTGATAGACTACAACCGCGATGGGGATTTTGGCGGTGTGGGTGAGACGGTTGGAACAACCGTTGTTTGTGCGGGTCATCGGGCATCGTTGCCAGTATCTATTCCTGCCTTTGCTTGCTCGGGGTATATGCGCATGCGTCTGATGCTTATCAAAGGTACAGGCATGGCGGTTACACCCTGTGCAGTGGTGGACAATGGGCATGTGCAGGATTATTTGCTGTATGTTGATGGTCAGGTGCCTGCTGTCGATGCGGCATTGGCGCGCATTGCATCGCCTTCAGGTTTCGAGATTGTGGATTCGGTAGTGTCGCCTGTTCTTTATCTTGCCAACAAGGGGTCTGATGTGTTGCATTCGGCAACGATTCTATACGAGTATTCTCAGTTAGGCAATGCTGCGGTTAGTAGCGGCTCTTATCAGTGGTCGGGCGATTTGCAGCCAGGTTGTTTTACTCGAGTTCAATTGCCTCAATATACATTCCCGTTAGGTACTACCGATGTCGTTTATAGGGTGGAGACACTGGGTGATGCGGTGACGTCTAACAATACTATCGTGCATCAGTATCACCGTTTCCATACAGTGCGCTGCCTATATCAAGATGACTTCGACAATGCAACGGTGGCCGATTGGTGGTATGCGCCACAAAGTGGCGATGCTTATGATCGTAATTTGTGGCAACTCGGCACTCCCTCATCAGCAGTGGTGAATCATACTTATAGTGGTAATGCTGCTTGGACAACAATTCTTGACACCTTGGTGGTGTGTGGTGCCGAAGGCAATCGCAGTGTGTTGTATTCTCCATATTTTGACATCTCTATTGCTCGGCCAGATACGGTGGAGTTCTATATCCACAAAGATTTTCTTGAAGGCACACGTTTACAAGTAGAATATCTCAATGCTTCAGGCAACTGGGTGAATCTGGCTCCTACTTCTCAGCGTCAGGCTCCGCAGTGGTACCTCTCAACCGCAGGGTTTACGGGCAAATCGTCCGATTATGTGTGTGTGTCTGTCTCGATGGCTCTGCCGCATATAGGTATGGGTAATCAATATACGCAGTTTAGGCTAATCTATACCGCCAATATTGCAGCTACACCTACATCACGTTTGGATGGTTGCGCCATTGACAACGTGCGAGTAACCCATCAGCGGGGTGCCGTCGATGTGGGAATTGCCGACGTGAATCTCGTCCCTGCCGCTCAAGTGCGCCGCTGGGTGTATCCGCAAGTAACCATTCGCAACTTTGGTTATGACACGGTTTGTGATATTCCAGTGCAGTACTTTGTATATGGAGCCACGGAGCCAGTGTCGGAGGTGTACGATAGCTGTCTGCCTCCCGATAGCAGTGTGGTTTATACGTTCAAGACACCGTTTTTGGTGGATATGTCGTTCCCTATCATATTCGACTTGCAAGCCAATACGCTACTGGCATCTGACATCTTTTGGGAGAACGACAGCCTCTCTGTTCAGATGACTATCGATCCTACTGATGACGATTTGGAGTTGCGTGCATTCCTTTCACCACGGCTCAATGAGGCAGCCTCCGATAGTGTTGAGGTTACAATTCGTATGTGTAATAATGGCTCCTATCCTATCGATACGGCTGTAATTCAGCTTGATTACAATCAGCAATATTCGTTTGAACAATCTATTCATTTTGACGACTTGTTAGGCGGCGAGGGTTTGGAAGGGGGCGCCTGTTTCAATTATACAATTCCACAACGCTATCATGTATCCATCGGTACTACCGAATTGGTGGCTGTGGGTTGGATTGCGTACGATACACAGACGAGCAACGATACGTTGGAACTGAATTTCGACGGACTCACCAATTCAATCGATCTTGAGGCGGATCATGTGTCGTTCCAGACAATCAGCCAGTCGTATGTGGCAGTAAAGATGGCTATTCGGAATGCAGGAGCACGGTCTGTCCAAGCGTATGTGCTGTCTTATTGGATTGATGACGACACCACAACCAAAGTTGTAGAGCGTGTATTCAACAATCCTATAGCATCGCTGACTACAAGCTATTATCTATTCAATTCGGTGTTGCCGTTGCGCGATGAGCCGTACAGCAAAATTACAGCGGTAGTCTATAATATTGAAGATATTGATCATAGTAATGATACCACCTCTGTGTGTCTGGATCCATACGTTGATTTGCGTGTACGTAAAATTCTTATACTTGAAAATGCAGACTCTCTGTGTTTGGTGCGTCTCGTGGTTGAAAATATGGGCAATAGTGTCTTGACCGATCCGTTTACAATAGCAGCTGTTATCAATGGGCATGAGATTTCTACTATAATCCACACCTATATCCATCCAGAGCAGGTGTATGAGTTGGATTTCAATATTACCATACCCAAAGATAGTTTGCGCCATTATATAGGTTCGGGATGGATTGTATGTGATGCTGATACATGTGAATACAACAACCAGACGTCAGCTATTCAAGTGGTCAACAATTTTGAATTTAAGGAGTCCGTCCCTACTGTGGTAACTGCGGATTCTGGTGTCTGGGTGTCTGACTGTTTCCCCAATCCCAGTTGTACTGATGCTGTGTTCCGATTGTCTCTCCCAACACCACAAAAGGTCTCGGTAGCCGTCTATGGGTTGGACGGAAGGCTGCATTATGCTGCAGTCCAAAGTCTTGCAGCTGGAATGCATCAGCAGGTAGTCAGCGCTCGCGCGTTGCCGTCGGGGTGCTACTATTATGTAGTGCAGACTGCGACAACTCGCAAAGTCCGAAAAATGATAGTGCAGCATTGATGGATCAATTTTCTGTTTTTTGGCATCCTATGTTTGTTTCGGTTAGTTTTGTTAGTTTTGTTAGTTCGGTTCGATGCAACTTGGTTGCATCGCTTAATGTCGTTAATATCGTTAATGTCGTTAATATCGTTAGTGTCGGTTTGTTCGGTTCAATGCAACTCGCTTGCATCGCTTAGTGTCGTTAGTGTCGGTTAGTTCGGTTCGATGCAACTTGGTTGCATCGCTTAGTGTCGTTAATATCGTTAGTGTCGGTTAGTTCGGTTCGATGCAACTTGGTTGCATCGCTTACTTGCCATTGAAGTCTATAAGTTTTGACTATGTTTTTACCTCAATACCGGTATCTTTTAGCTGTTAGTGGTGGCCGCGATTCGGTGGTGTTGGAGCATATCGCCCGCACTGAATGTGCATCGTATGTCATTGCGCATTGTAATTTCCATTTGCGGCCAGGCGATTGTGATCGTGACGAGGCTTTTGTGCGCCAACTGGCAGGGCAGTCAGGTGTGGCGTGCTTCGTGGCTCAGTTCGACACGCAGTCGTTTGCAACTATGCACAAGTTGTCGGTCGAGGAGGCTGCTCGCAAGTTGCGGTACGAGTGGTTTGAGCAATTACGTCAGCAGCAGCATTGTGATTATGTGGTAACAGCGCATCACCGCGACGACGATATCGAGACCTTTTTTTTGAACCTCTTGCGAGGCACAGGTATTGCAGGCTTGCGGGGTATGCGGCAACTAAATGGTAAGGTCTTGCGTCCGTTGCTCGAATGGAGTAGGGCAGACATCAACGCGTATGTAGATCGGTATCAGTTACAGTATGTTGAGGATGCTACCAATGCTTCTGTGCAGTATCGTCGAAATCAGATACGACATCAACTGTTGCCGATGTTGCGTCAGATGTCGCCTTCATTCGATGATGTTATGTGTCGCAATATGCGTCATCTCTCCGATGTTGAACGGGTGTATCAAACTACTATTGGCAGCCTTCGGGAGCAGTTGCTGCAAGAGGAGTCCAACGGTGTCTTGTCGGTAGATATCAACCTGTTCAAGCACTATCAGGCTGTTTATCAATTGCAGCATGCTACCCTGATGTATGAGTTGCTCAAGCCATATGGAGTTTCCCCGTCTCTGTCAGAGGATATTTTGTCGGTTTTGGATGCTGTATCTGGCAAGCAGTTTCAGACGCCAACACATACGATTGTCAAGGATAGGAATCGCCTACTGATTCAGCCGTTGGATAGGGTAGAAGTTACACCGTCTATTCATCAAGAGTTGATTCCAGCACCACAGGTGTTTGATGGCAGCCAGTTTAAGTGTCGTGATGCAGCCTTTTTCGATGCCGACAAAATAGCGCAACCCATCACTTTGCGCCATTGGCTGGCATCTGATAGGTTTTACCCTTATGGTATGAGTGGCAGTCAGTTGCTGAGCGATTACTTCTCTAACAATAAATACTCGCTCATAGCCAAGCGGACTCAGTGGCTTTTGGTTGATGCCGAAGATCGGATTCTATGGATTGTCGGTCAGCGGTCAGATCGCAGGTTTGGTGTTACATCTGGTAGTGTACGCATTTTGAAAGTTACGGTAGGGTAGTGTGGCTTTGCAACGATGTTGAAGGGTTACAGAAAATAACTTTTCAACATTTTTTCAACAATTTCTATTTTTTTTGTACTTTTGCAAATTGCTATGGAGTGTGTCATATTGGTTGGATAGTCCAACTATATATGGCTATCATAGTGATTTTTAATGTGTAAATCAACTTTTATGAAGAATAAATACTTCTTGAGTATGGGCAATCTAAGTGTGAAACAGTCCTGTTTTTGCCGTAGTTTGTGGCTATTTGTATTGTCTGTTGCAATGTTTGTTGCAGGTTCCAATGTGTTACGGGCGCAGACGACTCCTGATGAAGAGATTTACTCTTGCAACGGAATGACTGTAACTGTTCTAAATAATGGTGGAAGGGAAACGCCTATAAATTATGGAGGGAAACCAGATACTATGATTGATATTGGTTTCCCAGGTCATTATTGGGTAAAGATTAGTTTTGTGTTTGATGACACAACGCATGTTGATGAGGTGGAAGCTTGTAATCAATATACATGGATGTCGCGTGATGAGGGCAAGAAGTATAGAGATTTTACTTATCAAGATTTGGATGGCTTTTATTATGATACTTTTTCAATAGAGATTAAGAATGCTCCATCGTATGCTTTTTATGGTAGAGATCCCTCTATGACCTCTTGTCAAGTTGTTCATTATGATGGTCTGAAGCTTCATATCGTCAAGCAAGATTCGTTGATTGATGTTCAAAGTGCTTGCGATTCTTTTAAGTGGAAGTACAACAACAACACATATACCTCAACTACTAAAGGGGTTGTGGAAGCGCAAAAGGCGTATTACCCAGAGCCATCTACCTATCCTGCTTTCCGCTGCGATAGTGTTATCACGCTGAATCTTACTGTTATTGACGAGTCTTCACGTAGCGATACTCGTAATGATACAGCTTGCAACAATTATACATGGCACCATAAGAATGGTACTGACACCTCTTTTACTGAAAGTGGGATTGTAACTGTGAGAGATTCGGGAGCGGCTGTTTATACTACTACGACTACTCCAGCATTGGAACAAGGCACTTTGAAATGCGACAGCATTCATAAGTTGAATTTGATGGTGTATAAGTCCCACAACGTTGACAGCGTATATACGGCTTGTGATAGTTTTGCTTGGAATGGGCAAACATATAGAGAGTCGGTATTGACACGTGAAGACGCAAGGCAACAAGGTGCGTATCGTTTTATATCCACCAACAAAGCATCGGATCCAGATGTGTATATGTGTAACGATACTACGTTCCTTCAACTCAGCATTGATACTACCAAGCATGGCTACGACACGCTTGCTGCTTGTGATGAGTATGTGTGGGATAAGTCGTTGCCTGGTTTTAAACATCCCGATCAGACCACTTTTAGGGTGGCTGCTGATAGTAGCCTTTTAGATATAGTAGTTACCGACACCATTGTGCGCAATTATAATAACCGTTGCGATAGTGTGGTTTCGCTCCAATTGTATATCCACAATTCTGGTTGTGTAACCGATTCGGTCAGCAACCAATGTGGCAGTTACACATGGATAGATGGTGTTACATACAACTCCGACCAGGTGGCAAGTGATATTACAGAAGAATCTGGCCGCAACAATTTCTCGCATCAGGGGGTAACCAATGGAGTTACTTATTGTGATACAGTTCATGTACTTCACCTTGAGATAGACCCAATCTATGATAATCCTGATACAGACATTGCGGTATGCGATAGTTTGTCTATCCGCTACTATAAAGAGTCAGACAAAGATAGGCAAGACACTTCGTTGGGCATCAACCATACCTTTAAAAGTTCGATGACTGCCTATCAGAAGTACCATTTTAAGACTGCCCGGTTTGCTTGCGACTCTTCGAGGCGCATTAAGGTTACAGTACATCAGAGCAAGTATGCTGATACCAATGTATCTTATCCAGCTTCGTTGAATAAGCCTTACGATGATGGTAAAGGTTTGGGTGTGAAACCTGGCTTTGTCTGGAACGGTCGCCCCTATTTCAAAACGGGCGACTATAAGTCGCAAAAGGGAGACTACTACACTATGTATGGGTGCGACAGTATCATAACGATGCACTTCAAGGCGCGTCATTCGTATGATAGTATTATGGAGCAGAGTGTAGAGTGCGATTCGGTGAAGCATTCGGGTACATACTATTATAAGGATACCATGCTGTTTGTGGGTGTCAAACCTGATCCGAGAGAGGATAATTCTGCCGTAGATACCATCTTATGGCATCAGATTCGGGTCAACCATCGTCATGATTCTGTCTTGCGTATGGATGTCTGCGACAGTTTCCGTTGGAATGTAACGAGAAGTTTGTATCAGGCAGACACAACGGTGCGAATCGACTATCGCAATGGAACTCCTACCCATGCGCTGAATGGGTGCGATTCTTCTGTGTCGGTGGTTTTGCATGTGCGCCATAGTTCGTATAACACCTTGTCAACGGAAGAGAAATGTTTTCCTGGTACATGGGATAAGACGGGGGCAGTTCAGTACACGCGACCTATCGACACGGGCTATTGGCATGTGCCGCTGGAGCTCAATGCCGACGGTTGCGACAGCTTTTTGGTGCAGCCTATGACTGTTCATCCATCCTATTATGAGCGGGATACCATCAATGCATGTGATGCGTTCACGATACCAGGCAATTGGACAGTGGATGGTAACATCAAGTGGGGTCCTGGCAACTCCGAAAAGTTTACGCAGACTACAGGCACTCCCAGCAATCCTGATCCCAACTATTTGGGTATTCGTACCATTCATGGTTGCGATAGTTTTATCTATCATCATATTGTTATTTTCCATTCGGATACGCTGGGGACAGAGACTGTCAAAGCATGTGAGCAATATACTTGGAGTGGGTTCGGAACAAGCGGCAGGGATACCACTTTCCATATCAGCAGTTCTGCATATAGTGAGGTTTACACCATGCCAAAAGAATATTTCAGAGAAGGTACGGTTACGGGAGTTTACGACACTGCGGGCTTGCCGTTACATTGCGACAGCGCACGCGCATTGCATTTGGTGCTGTATCACAATGGCAGGGATACTGTCCAGTATGTGAAATGCGATTCGATGAAGTGGAATATGAACAACAGGGTTTATTTCGAGTCCGATACCGATGAGGCTGTAACGCCTTGGGTCTGCAACCGAGAGGGTAGTTCGTTTCGCTGCGACAGTATTACAACAATGTTGCTAACTATCAACTACAGTACCGTAATTGACTTTGACACTACAGCATGCGACCGATTTATATGGAGTGCCAACAATGTAACCTATCGAGAGTCAACGACGGATACAAAAAAATTAGAGGACAAAAATAGCGTAGGATGCGACAGTGCTCTGAGGATGAATCTTAAAATCTTACCTTCTACCAAAGGCGATTTGGACACCTCAGTTTGCGACTCTCTGCATTGGTCTAATGGTATCACTTATACTGCCAATACGAATAGGTCGTTCCCGCCTAAAGACACGCTACACCATGTCAACCAGTATGGCTGCGATAGTATCGTGTCGCTCTATCTCACTGTAAAACAATCTACGCATGTGGCTATTGATACCGCTGTGTGCGATTCGTTCTTGTGGGATATGAAAGTGGATGATCATACGGGTATGGCTCCTAAGCATTATGTCCATGCTATAGGTTTTGGCACCGACACGGTTCACGGTGGCGTCAATGAGGATGGCTGCGATAGTATTTTTGATTTGAATCTTACTATACATAAGAGCAATCTAAACGGACGGGATTCTATCACGGCTTGCGATACGTTTGTGTGGGAGGATGGAGATGGTCATGAATATACGTCAACGCCTGCTCCTGGCACTTACCCACATTATACGGGGTTAAAGACAATTCATGGTTGCGATAGTGCAGTTACGCTATATCTTACAATCAACCGTAGAACTGCCGATACTACTGATCTTGGTGTTGATACTGTCTGTGGCTCTGGCTCGTGGCGTGGTCATCCTTATCACGAGCGGGTTGTTGCCAATGGTGAATTGGATACAGTTTGGACTATATATCATGCCGATACCAATAGTGTAGGTTGTGATAGTGTTGTGATGGTAAATCTGTCGGTAATGCCCAATCCAATCATTATCGATACTCCAGTCTATCCAGAGGGACAGACCTATTTTTGCGACACAATGCATTGGCATGATACTGTGATTGCCGAGTCGGGCAGTCACTCGTTGGCAGTTCCCAATGAGTCAGGTATATGTGATAATATCTACAAAATCAGCGTAAATATCCGTCAAAGTACTTTTGTAGATGCTTTCGACACGGTATGTCAAGATTATTATTGGTCGCTTACCGATAGTACTTACACGGCCTCATTTGATACTACTTACCGGTTATCGATGCCACAGTTCAATGGTGTGGGTTGTTATAATTATCAGCACAAAAGGGTGGTCATCATGGATAGCATTGTCCGCCATGACACAGTTTATAGATGCGATAATTACAGTTGGGACAATTTGCCGCTATCGCTCAATTCTTGGGCAGTGGGTCTTGCTCCCTATACCGAGACCGATACTGTATGGCGCGGCACATTTGTTTCTAAAACTGGGTGCGATAGTATTGTGTATCAGCATGTCTTTCTGTTCCACTCCGACACGGTAATCAGTGTAGAAGGGGCGTGTGATAGTTTTTGGTGGGAGATTGACAGCACTTGGTATTTTAATTCTGGAAAATATACGGCAGGTCCGTTCTATGCGGAGTCGCCATACCGCAACTGTTCGTACTATAATCAGCTGAGACTTACTATCAACAAGCACGACACGATAGATGACACTATTCATGCTTGCGAGCCTATCCGATGGAACGGGCGTACCTATTCAGAGAATAGTTTGGGTCTTGTGTATCAGAAATTTTCAAGAGGCAGCCAGTATGGTTGCGACAGCACCTCTCGGTTGGTGCTGTATATGCACGAGCATAAATATGGTGTAGATGCGTACGAGGTGTGCAACCATCTCGTGTGGCGCGACGGCAACGACTACACTCAGTCCTATTCAGGCAATGCCACTTCTCCAACGTTCCGTGATACAGGCAAGGCTGCATACGGATGCGATAGTATCTATAGGTTGCAGCTTGTCTTAAAGGCTCGCAATGTGGTTCGGTTCGATACTACGGTGTGCGATTTCTACAAGTGGTGGAACAACAAGACTTACACCGCCACCTCGTATGGCGACCAATATGAAAGTGCGGAGCGCGGAGGATTCGACCCTGTTACCAATTGCGACACCTTGTATGTGCTCAACCTCAAGGTAAACTATGGTACGCACAACAGTCAGTATGTTCATGCTTGCGATAGTTTCTACTGGGCTACAACCAAGCAGTGGTATTATAGGGGAAGGTCTGGTATCCACTTAGGTATCAATAATTGCTATTCAGATCCTTATTACAATGTTTATGGCTGTCGTAGTCTCGACACGCTGCATCTTGACTTAGGTAGGTCCGACAACTTAGTTGATGAGATACCAGGCAGCCGCTGCGATTCGTTCCGGTGGGAGCGCAATGGCAAGCTCTACACCCAAAGCACCGATTCGGCATATTTTATGAGGACCAACATGACGGGTTGCGACAGCTCGTACAGACTCGTTGTCTTCATCACGCATAGCACCGTCAACACGGCTTATCTTGACGGTTGCGATAGTGTGGAGTATCCTATATTTTCAGATCGTTTCTATTTGAGAGATACTGTCATGGATAAGCAAGTGGGTAAAAATGACGAGTTCTGTCCTATTATCCGTCGTACGGTGCTCACGGTTCATCCTTCGTACGATTATACCGAGACGTTGGTGGTATGCGACAGCATTCGCTGGAACGATAGTACCTATTTCCGCTCTACCGACACCAGCACGTTCTATGGGCATACTTCCACCATCCGTAAGGACAATCAGGCCGTTTCGAATTGCGATAGCATTGTCCATCTCAACCTTATGGTCAACTATGGCAGGATGACGGTATGGAACGTTACCGAATGTGATCAGTATCCGTGGCGAGGCAATATTTATACGAGCGATACGGTTGTTTCTCAGGTGTTTGACCATACTTCCGAAGGTTGCAATATTGGCGATGTCCTCAGGTTGAAGGTCAACCATACTACATACCATTATGATACACTTATGGGGTGTGAGCAGTATATGTGGGAAGGTCATGGGGTGTTGACCCATAGTATCGACACAGCATTTTTGAGTGGTGAACTCAATCAGGTAGGTTGTGACAGTATTGATAGTCTGCATATTGAGATTAAACATCATCCAATAGGTTCGACCGAAGTGCTGTCGGATATTTGTGGTCATTATACATGGCCCTTCAATAACAAGACGTATTATGCTACGGGTGTTTATCACGACACTTTGCCCGATTGCGGTACAATCAATACCATCGATTTGACTATCAAGCCAGAAGGTTTGCATATTGATTCTGTTCCAGAGTGTGACTTCTACACATGGCCTCGCAATCTGGTTCAATACTCATCCGATACTATTGTTACCATCCGTCTGCCTCAGGATATGGCTAACGGTTGCCCAGATTCTGCCAGGTTGGTGCTCACGATGAAATATAGTAGTTCTTCCACTTTTGATACATCGGTATGTGATGAGTATGTATGGCATGGTCATCGTCTGACGCGTGATACCGTTGTGGAGCATGTTACAACAGCCGCTAATCATTGCGATAGTGTGGTTACGTTGACTCTTGCGGTTCATAAATCGTCATACAGTACGCAGACAGCTATCGAGTGCGACCGTTTTGTATGGCACGATAGTGTTTTCACCGCCAGCGGTTTCCCACAATGGCGGCGTACCAACAGCCGTGGCTGCGATAGTATCATTACCTTAAACCTAACCATCCATTACAGCGATACGGTCGATTATTATGACACCGCTTGCAATCAGTTTGCATGGAATGGGACAACAATATATGCGTCTGATGTGCTGACTCGCTGGACTATCAATGATTCCGCATGCAACCGGCTGGAGCGTCATAATGTAACAATAGGCAGAGATTATTCTGTGTTAGACAAGCGGATAGAGTGCGATAGCCTTCGTTGGTTAGATGGGCAGTTGTATCTTAGAAGCACCTCATCGCCAGTGTATCATGGCACCACTCAATACCATTGCGACAGCATCGTTAGACTGAACCTTACACTCAATCATTCGTCATCAGCTGTCATCTCAAAGCAGAATTGTGGCAGTTACACCTGGCATGGTTCGGTCTATACCTCCAGCAGCGATACCATAATGTGGCATACTCGCAACCACAAGGATTGCGATAGTGTGGTCAACCTTCATTTGACAATTTATCCCGCTGGTGAGTTCCAGGATACTGTATATGCCTGCGAGGGTTATGATTGGGAAGGCAATCATTATTCGACAACGGGCAATTATGGTCCTGTCGATTTGTCAGACCAGAGTTCACATGGCTGCGATAGTATCGTATTCTTACACCTGAATATAGGTCATATGCCTGCGGTCATTGGCCGTATGGATACTGCAGCCTGCACGTTCTTACGTTGGCATGGTGTCATGTTTACCAACGATACGGTGTTCCGTATGGATACCGTTACCCGTTATGGATGTGACAGTGCATACAATGTGCATGTTACTATCAGCAATATGCTTGATCCAGATACACTCCCAGCAGAATTTGCCTGCGATAGTTTCTCTTGGCGTGGTAACACTTATCGCATGTCTGGTCTTTATTCTGACACTATTCAGGGTGCTGTTGCCAATTGTTATAGCGTAACTTGGATGCCGCTCACTATAGGCTACTCATCGTCTTCTACGGTCAATGGCTCTTATTGCCCTGGCTATCGTTGGAATGGCTTTGTGTTTACGCACGATGTGGATACTACCGTCTTGTTGGGGTTCAATCAGTCTGGATGCGACAGCACAGCTACGCTACATCTGCTGATTGACTCGACGGTATTGGCTGGCGAACAAGTGGAAGGAGGTTGCGATGCATATACATGGAATGGTATTGTCGTGACAGCGGATACTCTAATTGTTCATACCATAGCATTAGCTCCTGAACAGGGGCAGTGTGATACGGTTCAGGTTGTTCGAATCTCTATTCTGAACTCCAGTTCATCGGTGGATACGCATGCAGTATGCGACAGCTTGTTGTGGATAGATGGCGTGGTTTATACTGCTTCAACCACAACACCAGTGGCACATTTAACCAATGCGGTGGGGTGCGACAGCTCTGTATCGCTTAATCTAACGGTTTATCATGGAGTTTCGCACTCGTTTACCAAGGTCGATCCAGTGGGTTATGAGTGGAACGGTGTCTATTACACACGTACAGGCACCTATACACAGCATTTCCCGCAAGTTCAGGGTTGCGACAGTGTGGTTACACTCCGTCTGGTGATTACTGATATTCCTCAGCCACAACTGGTCAGCACCGAGGGTCGTTATTTGATGGTCAACCACTATCCCAACGGGCAGGGCTACGAGCGTGTTGATTATGCTGCATATCGCTGGTATCATAATGGTACCTTGATTCCTAATGCCACGAGCGACAGCTACCGCGAGTTTGCTAATGCCATACTTAAAGGTTGCTATTATGTAGAAGTGCCGATTGATGCTGCTCAGACCACGTGGATTGCCTCCGAACCCTACTGCACTACCGAAGGTATTGATGATGTTGATGGGTCAGAATTTACCATACAGTTGTTGCCCAATCCTGCATCTCAGGGAGTACCAGTTCTGTTGCAGACCAGTCTTGAAGAGGGTCAGCAAGCTACACTCTTGATTTTCGACTTGCAAGGTCGCAACGTGGCGAAACAGGTGATTAGTAGTGCCGTTACTACAGTCAACCATAACTTGCCTGCGGGTGTATATATGATTCGTTTGATGACAACCGAGGGCAGTTGCGCTACACAGCGTTTGATTGTCCGATAATCGTGATATGAAGAACTATTGTTCATGAAAAAAATAATTCTTTCGTTGTTTTGTCTTGCCTCTACCGTTTTTGCAGTTGCAGGACCTGGATCATCTCTCGAGGTGGGAGGACGTATGGGTATTGGGGCATTGCTGCCTGTTACTGAGTTTGAGGTTGACTACACTCCAGCCTTTGCAGGTGGGTTCGATCTCAACTACACCTATATGTTCAACGACTTCTTCGGCTTCACTACGGGTGTGAATATCTCGTTTTTGAACAGCTCCATTGCCAGCAACAACATCTTGTCGCATTATAGTGGAGAGATGACGTTTATCAACCACTATACGAATATTGCCGAAACTAAGAATGTGCGTTGTGTGGGCAAAACCGAGTCATTGCGTGAAGAGTATAAGGCCACTTTTTTCGAAATCCCGCTTTTCTTGGCAATTCATAACGACCAGTGGTACTACAATATCGGATATAAGATAGGAGTCCCCATCAAGATGAATGCTGATTTCGACCGTGGTCCAACCACTATGATGGTGGATTATATCTATGATTACGGTGGATATTCGCTCGAAGACAATCCGTTGCCGATTGACGATGCCACCGACCCTGGTACTAAGGGCGATTATGATGTGTATAAAAACCGATCTAAGTCGGTGTTCCTATTGTTTGCGCTTGAAATCGGATACAAGTTCGATGTGTCGAATCATGGTGCCATCTCGATAGGAGCTTATATTGATTATGGTATCAATAATGCCCAGTTAGGCAATCCAGAGACCAGTGAGTTGCTCACCCTCAATGGGGCTAATGTGGAGCGCTACAACGGGGCGATGAACTCTAATTTGATGACCAGCGTGCGCTATTATAAAGCAGGTGTCCGCATCTTGTATAATTTAGGTTTTGGTAATAGCCATGGAGGTGGAGGCCGCCATAACAAGAGATTGTTGTAATCAAAGAATTTTGTGAGATATAAAAAATAATCATGTTGCACTGCCTTTTTGTTGAGGCGATAAAACGACGTAATAAAAATAGGCTGAATCTTATGCATGTAATAATAAACTCAAGGAGTATGAAGAATAGTATTAAGTATATTTTGTTGCTTGCAATTTTGCTGATAGGATGTTGTGTTCCATATGCTTTTGGACAATCAACGGATAATCCAATGCCATTGGATGTGGAGAGTGAAAATAATTCCTTGAAAGTGAAAATCCGAGTGTGTCAAACTTCAATGATAGATTCTAACCGTTATACCTATGATCAAAACGCTCGGTATTCTATTTCATTTTCGGGAAAAACTTTGTATAAAAATATTAGTGTGAATGAAATAACTACGACAGGTGTTAATTTCGAATCGGATGGAGTGGCTTCTGTTGATGGAGGATATAGTAGTACATATATCACTGCTAAAACTGACGAAGGAGAATTAATAAGTAATGTATTGCCAGGTATTAACAGGATTAGTGTAGTTGTTTATATTCAAGAATATTCTGTTAATAGTATTATTGATACAGTGGTGTGTCATAAGTATGTATCTCCAATATCAGGAATATCCCATCCTTCCTCTATTGATAAATTCGAAAATGGGGAGTATAAGAAAACTTTTTATGAGCCAACAGTTCAAATAGAGAATCACACATATTTCACAGGTTGTTACAAGTGGCGCAAACTTAAGCTTACGGTGTATGATTATGGTCGGGATACTATTGATTGGCCTGCTTGTGACTCTTTACGTTGGAATCCAAAAAACAGCGTTACTGGGAAAGATAAATATCAAGATAGTAAGGTGTATTATTACCATGATATGGGTGGTGCAGACGACGACTCATTGCGGATAACGGATACCTTGTCAAAGGGTAGTTACAATTTGGGGACAGATAACAACCATTGTGACAGCATTGTTCTTGCAAATCTTTGGATATGGAAAACCGACACGGCTGTTAGTCAAGCAAAATATACCTGCGATACGTTCCGATGGGACTTGATGGATGAGATTCTTAGAGGTGGTGAAGCTGTTCCTGCGGTAAATAAGGTGGTTTTTAATAAAATGTGGCAGTCTGACACGGATTTCGACACTATCTACAGAGCAGAAAAAGCAAAAAAACGAAATTATCAGAATAAAAAGAATGAGACAGTTCAGCATCAATGCGACCAAGTGTATAAGTTAAATCTAAAGGTCTATACTAAAAGGTCAAGTACTGCAACCGAGAATCTTTGCGACACCTTTACTTGGAGGGTAAATGGATATAGCCATAAGCGTGACGATTACACTACCAACACTTGGTCAGCCCCGAAGACTTATTCTTCTGGGTTGCAGAAGGGCGATACCAACCAGCCTAAAAAAACAATAACACTCAATTCATCTGGTTTATATACTGTGCATGGTTGCGACTCTACAGTAAAACTCAATCTTACCATCCGCAATAGTTCAACGGCGGTTCATATTGATTCCGCCTGCATTGAGGGGTCGCCGTACGTAATTCCAGAGTATGGGCGCTACCGTACAGCAAGTCATTTTACCGACACGGTCAGATTCCCCAATGCGCCATACAAATATGAGTATGCTCTTAAGGGCGACCGAAACAAATACACACCGTATGAAGGCGACACCGTGCATATCAACAACTACCAGATGTGCGATAGCGTGATAACGCTTCATCTTGCTGTGGGTCGTAATGATACAATGCCTGAAAATACAGTTGCGTGCAAGACCTATAAATGGAACCCCACATATTCGAGTAAGCAGTATAAGTATGACACTATTACTACCCCAACTCCTAACACGGTTTATTACGATACGGTGCCTAAACATTTTGAAATCAATTCTATGGTAGGTGGTTTCCACTGCAACCATATCAATCAGCTTACGCTGACTATTTACAATGATAGCACTCGCGTGCTTGAGCCTGATTCCAGTTGTGGAAGTTATACTTGGACGGCCAATCACCGCAAGGCGCATGGCCACCGTGATACTTCGTACATAGTAGAGAGTGTATATGGACGTACCATTGATACCATTTTGTATGACACGGTCAAGGGTGATGTCCATGGTCAATGTGATAGTATTTTTGTCAAGCCTATTAAAGCTCGTTCGGGTTTTGTGGTACCCAAAGGCGAGCCAGGGTATGACATAGTGGACACTTGTGGTAGCTATAAATGGCATCGGAATGGTAAAAGTTATGCTATTGGTGAGAAAAATAGAGACACTGTATATTTTTCGTATGAAGATAGTCAACATAAGGTGGACACTACGAAACCAGAACAACAAGGCAAAAACTTAAGCCCATATCACCAGTGTGATAGTGTTTATGTCTTGGAATTGCATACCTCTGACACCATCTTTGTTCTTGATACTGCTGTTTGCGACACTTTCCAATGGATGGGAACAATTTATGGCAACGGATTGGATGCGTCGTTGACAGGTACAGATGTGAAATATACAGTGTCTCGAGAGCCTTCTCGTGTCAACGGACCGTTTAACAAAGTAGGCAAGTTGTCTCATGCTCCCAATTGCGACAGTATTTTGATACTCAATCTTACTGTCTTGCCGTCATATACTGATGCCATGGCACCTGCGGAGCATGGCGCTATCGATTCATTCCCTGTAAAGGTGGCTGGGTATGACGTGGTATGTGACGAATATCAAGGGTGGACGCGTCATGGGGTGGATGGAACAGCAACCTCTATTACATTCAATTATCAGGATTTTGTGGATGGAGAGTATGATGCGAGACATTTGGACGATTCGCTCAAGACCACGGCTTCGCAGGCATTGTTTAATGCGGGTAAGCTGAAGGCAGCATGCGATAGTGTGACACACCTAAGACTTTCGACAGACGCGGTTCCAGATCCTATCCACATAGGAGAGTTCTTGTCTGCCACTTTCTGTAAAACTTCTGTGTCAGCACTAAAAGACATTGAGGTATGCGAGATTTTCAAATTTACGAATTCTCCAAAGGGCAACCATCGGTATTCTTCTAAAACGGGTAAGCCAGGTTCGTATAGTCCATTGCCAGAAGGCAAAGACTCCCTCGTATTCAGCGACATGAATGATAAAGGCTATCTCTATATCGTAGATTCGATGTTTGCTTTTAACAGTTATGGTTGTGATTCGGTGGATAGCTTGCGGGTTAGAGTCAAAGATATTGGGCGTAGGTATGAGCGTAAGGTAGGTTGTGATTCAGTTTATGTTCAGAATCGGTGGTTAAAACATAGTGATACAATACCTACGGGTCGGCGTACAGGAACTGGTGTTACGGGTTATGCTCAGAATGGGTGTGATAGTGTAGAATTTATAAGTGTTAAGGTTTTCAAGACAAAGTATGTTGTTGACTCTATAACAGCTTGTGATAGTATTCGGTGGGGCAATATTAATGGCAACCATTATAAAACACTTTATACTAATAACGTGGCCGTGGGCGAGGTGTATGATAGTTTGAAATATTATCCTACGCCTGATACCATCTGTGACTCCATAGTTGCACTCAAACTCACTATTTACAAAAGGACAAGTAAAGATACCATATGGGATAATCCGAAAGATATCTATTCGTGTTATAATGTTACATGGAGGGATAGCGTATATACAGCCAATGGAGAATCTCGTTTGGATAAAGTTGTGTATAAAACCGAAAGTCATACTTTTGCGGAGAGATGCGACAAGACGTATAAAGTGAATCTGCATATCTTTGGCACAGTGAAGAGTACATCAGACACAATGGTGTGTACAAGGTTCTGGGTCCACCCAGATCATAATACGGCTGATACCTCTGGTCGGATAAAGTTTGTTGACAAAGATACAAATGTTGTTGCGCGCCTTTATCAGAATGTAGCTATGGCTTATAAAAACCCCAAGGGCGAAGTGTTACATTGTGACAGTTTGGTTACTTATCATGTGAGTCTGCGTACTGCTTCTAACAGGGTTGTTGATACTGGTGTTTGCGATACCTTTGTGTTGGACGGTGTCAAAGACTTTCGTGTTAAGACAGCAGGTGGCAGTTGGGAACCAGCAGAAATTGCTGGTGTTCATCTAAACACAGATAACAAAACGCTCACTATTGGTCGTAAGCAAATTGGGAGTTTCGTCTCAATGGATCCGATGATGGTGCATTATATTGATTCGTATAATTGTGAGAAGCGCGACACATTTGTAATCAAAGTATATCCGATTGCCTACGACACGCTTGTTCAGTCGGAATGCGACTCGTTTAATTGGTATAGAGATAGAAAACTATACACGAAGACAGGCTATTATAACCATATTACAGATGATAATGTAGGTTATGACATGAATGGAGTTGAGCAGGAGATTACGGAGGCGAATATAAATAGCCTCCAGCTCTGCCCGCGCAATAGTGTGCTTAATCTTACTATCAAAGATTCGGTAGTAGCCGTTCATGATACAAATGTATGCGATAGCATATGGTGGTATCAGGGTAATGGGGTTATAGATGCGATGACGTGGTTCAAACAGGAGACCACAGCGACCTATCGCATTCATCGTGAGTTTGCGGATGGCTGCGACAGTGTTACGGTTATGAGAATGCATTTCCGCTACACTAAGCGAGGCGAGGATGTGTATAGCCCCGCTGGTCCGAAGCGGGCTTGCGATCAGTTGTCGTGGCATGGTAGCATTTATACAGAAGACACAAAGGATGTCTATAACGACACCATTCATCGTGAGTTTGCGAATGGTTGCGACAGTGTGGTATGGTTAAACCTCACCTTGGGCCATCATAGTTATGTTCGCGACACCGATTCTACTTGCAGCCAGTCGTATGTATGGAGGTACAAGGGTGGGGTGATTGATACCATCAATCATACAGGTTTCTATTCTGATACGTTGCGAGTCCGTCTCCATCGCGATGTGCGTAATGCTGATGGCTGTGATAGCATAGTGTCGTTGAAATTTTATAACTACGACAATACCGTCAGAGACACCCTGGTGGATACTGCTTGCTATGAGTATGTATGGCACGATGTTACATACCGCTCATCTACAGCCGACTGGGTGAAACCGTACCCACAGCATATCTACAAAGACCGCCACGGTTGCGACAGCACTGTGTCGCTCAAACTTACCATCTACGATTATGGCAGGAGTGCGAAAAATGTAGTAGTATGTGATAGTTTTGAGTTGGATGGACGTTGGCTGAAATCGTCTGGTGATATTATCGATACAGTCCATGGAGTCTCACAATATGGATCGGTAGCATGCGACAGTATCTATGCGTTGCATTTGACCGTTAACAAGTCGTCAGAGGTTACGGATACAGTCATGAGCAATGTCTGCATTGATAGTGTGTGGCATGGCAAGACATACGAGTATAGTCCAGCGGGTCAGGTTGAGTTGTACGATACTTTGCACAACGTAGCAAACTGCGATAGCGTGATTCGTCTAACGGTATCGTTCCTTGACCGAATCTCATCCGATACGCAGGTGTATGCTTGTGATACTTTCATATTTGATAGACGAGCCGACCGAATTGATACTTTTGCTACTCCAGGCGTACATATGCATGCTGATAGCGTATTGCTGAAGAGTAAGGCAGGCTGCGATAGTATGGTCTATGTAAACCTAACATTGAATTTACATAGGTCAGATACTGTAGTGAATCCTGTAAGAGATTGTGATACAGTTGAGTATGATGGTAAAAAGTACTATTCCGATACCTTGATTTTGGAGAAAACTGTCGATGATTTGATTGGCGATCACGAGGTCAATACCTGCCAATTGTGGCGTTATGTCAAGCTTAAGGTAGATAGTTCTATCCATCGAGTGGATTCTGTTGTTGGCATAAATGGGTCGTACCATTGGAGCTATATCGACAGCACGATTACGCACGATACGGTGATTACTCGTAGGGGACTCCCCACTCCTGCCCCTGCCCACTGCGATAGTACATATACGTTAAGGTTAAAGGTTGACTCTATCGAATATAGAGATGTCGAGTTGCAAGGTTGCATTTACAAGCGAGCCACTGTGAAAGACTTGAAGGGTAGTCTGTTGAGAGATACCCTCTGTCTCTTGCGCGACACTTTTAACCGTGCGCCAGATACCAACGTCTATCGCTTTGTAGATACTTTGGGTAAAACACCGTTGGGCAGCTGGATAATTCAGAACACTACCGTCAAACTGTTAGGCTATGCCATCAATACGGTAAGTGTGAAAGGTTGTGAGGAGGCGTCATACAAGAGTCGTCGCTATACGGAAAGTATTGATATGGTGTCTGATCTGGATGATCTTAGCAAGAGCGTGATAACTAACGAAGGATTACGGTGCGACAGCTTGCTGCACTTGATTGTAAGGGTGGACACCCACCATGCTCCAGAGGTGATGTATGATACGGTTTGTAGTCTTTATACATGGAAACGCAAGCCCGATATCAATATTTATGGCGACACGATATCGCGCGATACAATCCTTTCCTCAGCTGGCACCTATGTCGATTTCTACAACGATGGTTGCAATAATCGCGATACACTCCATTTATATACCGAGAATACGCTTTTGGATACCTCTGCGTGCAATAAGTTTAACTGGGTTGAGAATGGTGTGAACTATCAGATAGGTGATAGAAAAAGCATGACTGTTCCATACGAAATTAGTGCCAGTCGTCTCATTTCTAAAACTCGTTATGGTGTACAGTGTCGTGATAGCTTACATCTGCTCTTGTTCGAGGATTCTGCGTATGCTTGGCATGTGGATGAGGTGCAGTGCGATTCGTTTGCTTGGCATCTGTGGACGGCTACGGGTGATTTTGATACGGTATTCAAAGAGAATGCTACTTATTGGCGAGTGGATAGTGAGGGTACGGTAAATGGATGTCGGAGGTCTGATACGCTCTATTTCACTGGATTGCAGACTACACCCATGCGCGACAGCCTTGATTCGATATGTAACTACATGGGTCCGTATATGTTCTACTCGCATGCGGTGAGCTGGAAGCCTATGACTTCTGGGCAGACCGACACTATATTAGATACCATTCGCCGCAGTTCGCCCATAGGGTGTGACAGCATCGTAACGTTGCGATTGGTGGTGCATACGGGCGATACAAGTGTGTATGTTGACTACGACTCTATCTATTGTGGCAAGTTTACTTGGGATCGAAACGGTAGAACCTATAATTTTGTCGATAGCTTGGAGTATAAAGACTTGATAGATACGCTGATGGGGTATAATGTGCATGGCTGTGTAACACGCGATTCGCTCCATATCAAGTTGCGCTATTCAAAACATATAGGATTGGATACCACGGTATGCGACCGCTTTGAGTGGACTCGTTCGGATGGCTCTAAAGCGGTGCTTACAAGTTCGGTAACAGATAGTGTTTATAGGTATCAAACAGCAGGTAGTCGCTGCTATGCCACCGATACATTAAACCTTACGGTCAACTATTCTTCGGGTTCACTGTTGTACGACACCTGTTGTTACAATGCGGAAGGGAAAACCTTCAATGCATTAGGTACTAATAAGGGTAATATCATTTTCAATGCACGGGCTGCAAGTCCGAGTGGTAGATGGGATTACTATACCTATCGGGATACGATACGGGGCGAAAAAGGTAATGCAGTGAAGTGCGACTCGCTTGTGGTAATGGCTTTGACCGTTGTTCGTGGTGGAGACACCGCTATAATGGATACAAGTGCATGCGATGGCTTCAAATGGGAATACAACAATAATCCAGACGAATGGTTAGACCATGATACCAATATGATGAGCCAGTTGCATGATAACGGCATTCTGAAGCAAGGGTGCACCTCATACGATTCGTTGGTGCTACGCGTTCATACCGCCACGGTTGGTTACGACACAGTGGAAGCAAACTACCAGATTGTATGGGATAATCCGTTGTTTACTAAAAACAACAAGAGATATACCGATAGTACTACCATCGTGGATACCTTGCGCAACCAGTACGGCTGCGATAGTATCAATAATGTGGCGCTGTTCGTAAACCAAGATCAGTACGATACTATCCGAGTACATGCGTGCGAATCGTTCGTCTGGTCATTGTCTGGTAAGTCTTACACCAAGTCAGGGAAATATGATTATCTCGGATTTACTGCTACAGGTTGCAACCTGCACAAATGCTTGTTGCTCACAGTAGATAAAAATACCCAAAGCGATTCAACGCATGCTCCAGTTTGTGATAGCCTGCACTTCTATGCCGAGGGGTTTGAGTCAACGGTGAGCGATACCACGGTGTATCAATCAGGTGTTTACAAGTTGATGTTGAAAAATGCTCATCAGTGCGACAGTACCATTCTGCTGACGGTTACAATCAATCGGAGCAGTGCGTTGAGTTATGATACAGCCAGTAGCTGCAAGTCGTACAATTGGATTGGTACTACTTATACCGAATCGGGCGATTATTTAGATACGTTGACCAACCGTTCGGGTTGTGATAGTGTTGTGACGATGCATCTGGATATAGTGCATCCAAAATATGATACCAACCGTATGGGCGACCAGTGTGCGCCTTTCGCATGGAGAGGCATCACATTGTCGCAGGCTATTAATAGTGCTGATACCGTGTGTGATACGAGTGAACATGCGGTGTCGGGTATTTGCGATAGTGTTTATATGCTTACAATCAACCTGCACGAAGCACCTCATGCCTATTATGATACATGCGACACTGCAGCGAATGGATTCCATTTTACATGGCCAGGCACAGAGAAGAGAGATGTTTTCTTTGAGGGAGGTGAATGGCATTATACTCACCGTGACGCATCCAATACATGCGAGGGTACAGATACACTGAATCTAACGCTTAATGATGGCGATATGGTAGATACCTTAATTTGCGCTAAGATTACATTTAATTGGGTGAGCGGCAGTTGGGTTGGAGAAAAGAACTATCTATACAACCCAACTGACACAGTGAGAGATACCGTGTGGTATGTAGATACAGCGTCTAAATGTAACAAACGCGATTTGTTGGTTTTGAAATGGGCTGATGATACGATTGTTGCGAATGAGGGAATAGCTGGTTGCGATTCTCTCCGTTGGGGTGGTGTGCTGTATAAATATTCGCAGACGGTATCGCATACATTCAAGCGTACCAATGGTTGCGATTCTACAATGAAAGATTTTAGGATAAATGTCCTTACGTATCGTCCTAATGTATATAACAAAGTGTCGTGTACCAAATTCTACTGGGAGCATTCGGGCAAGTCGTATTATGAGTCGGGAACATACACGTGGCCTGCGCAGGATGCTACTGGTTGTAGTGGATACGACACGTTGAGGCTTACAATCAATTCGGCAACAAGTAAGCACGAGTATGAGACGGCTTGCGATAGCTTTGTATGGAATCATAATTCGGGTCGTATGAAACGGTATCAGCATGGAGCCAGTACCAAACCTGGTTATTATGGCACTACTGCTAATGGCGACCGGACAGACACCATCCGTTACACCAATGAGGGTGGATGTGTGAGTGTCGATTATCTGCATCTCCACTTGAATTTGTCGTCACATCAAACTTATGTTGATAGTATCTGTTCGGGTAGGTTGCCGTATGTATGGAGCCGTCAGAAAAATACCCCATATAGCACGACGGAAACATATCTACATGAGTATGAAAATGCCAATGGATGTGCCAGTACCGACACGTTGCATCTCACGGTCAATACAGAGAGTTATGTGGAGCAAGACACAATAGCATGCGATACGTTTGTGTGGCATCATGCCGAACGTATTGATACCTTATTCCACTCGGGTGAAGTAGCCTATTCGTTTGCCAACGAACATGGGTGCCCGTCTGACTCGGTGTTGAATGTAACCATCAGCCCAAGCTATCGTATATTGGATTCCTTGGCAAACTGTGGTAAGTATTGGTGGGAGGAAGTCAATGGTCGCGAGTACACGTCGTCATGTCGAGATAGTGTTTCAGGAACGACAATTGACGGATGCGATTCGGTGCATATATTAGATATTACCATCAACAACTATAACGATACTGCCTATTTTGATACGGTATGCGATAACGAGGGCTTCCATTGGTTTGTAGATGGTTGGGATACGGTAATCTATAATACAGGCGACTACGAACATATATGGTCGGAAGAGACTGGCTGTGGCAAGCGTGAGACCTTACATCTGTTCGCCTATACGCATTTTGAACGCCATGATACAGTGTCGGCATGCGATCGGTATATTTGGGATCTGCAGCCTGAAACAACATTTGTATTCAGTCAGGATGTTCAGAAAACCTATTCATTTACCGACCGAAACGGTTGTAAGGGTATCGCTACGTTAGACTTGAAAATCCATCCGAACTATTACGAGGCTCGCCAGGCAGACACAACAGTGTGCGATCAGTTTACATGGCGTGGTCGTACCTATACCACGTCATGCACACTCAATGAGTTAGATACGCTAACTTCTACTTTCGGATGCGATTCGGTAGTTCAGATGAACAAGGTAACCATTATCACCCAGCCCAAGTCGTACGAGCAGGTAACCCAATGTAATAGTTATATGGGTAATCAGTTTGAGTATGGCTATGGATACAAGTTGATTACACATACTGAGTCGAGTATTGATACATTCAAAGCAGGACCTAATGTGAACGGTTGCGATAGCATTCATATCCTGGTTGTTACAATCAACCATGATGATACCATCACCAAAGACACCACAGTGTGCGATACGCTCTACTATAGGGGTATTCGCAGTTTTGTGACAGACACAACAGGTGTATTCCTGCTGTCGGGTCGAAACGACCAGAATTGCCAGAGCTATCTTAAACTAAATCTGCATGTTAATCATAGTAAGGTGATTCAAGAACGAGATATCATAACATGTGAAGAAGCGGTTTGGAGAGGCAATCGTTACACTCTGACCGATAGTTATCGTTGGGATACGGTAGGTGCGAATGGTTGTGACAGCACACGGACGGTTAATATTATCATCAGTCAAAACGATACTGTGGATAAAGGCACGGTTACGCAGTGCGATAGTTACTACTGGCGTTTGGCGGATAGTACCTATACTGAATCTACAAGAGCCTATTATGTTGACCCAGTGAACTTGACATCAGGCGGATGCAAAATTGTCAACACGCTATTGGTTAACATAAATTATAGCGATACAACCGAGTTTGACACATTGGCTTGTCATGGCTATCGGCGTAATGGTGTTCCGTATTTGCGCGACACTCGTATCGTGGAAAATGATTATGAACACATGACCTCTTTGGGGTGCGATAGTGTGGTAATCATCAATCTCAAAGTTCGTAGTGATAGTTACGCAACATTGGATACCGCTGATTGTGTTAAGGTCAAGTGGAACCGCAAAACCTATTATACCAACACAATCCATTATGATACATTGCCGAACGTAGCTGGATGTGATAGTATAGTAACGGTTAATATTACAGTGTATTCGCAGGAAGAGCAAGCGGATACGGTGTTGCGATGCGATGTGCCAAGTTACACCTGGCCAGCCAACGGTTGCGTATATCGTCAGAGTACAGTGGATAGTGCTATAGTTGTAGATGCGCACAATTGTCTTATACAGAAGAAGCTGCATTTGAAGATGGAGCATTATCACCGGTCGGCACCTATGCCAGTGAAGGCTTGTGAGTCGTATAGAGATTTGAACTCAGGTGCTGTATATACGCAGTCTGCTACCATTATGGATACGATAGCTATCCATGACGTATGCGATAGTATCGCCATTTTCAACCTTACCATCAACCTGCCTGTGTATGATACGACCCCACTTGAAAGTTGCCATTCGTACGATTGGGAATATAGCGATACTGCTATTACACAGTCGGGCGACTATGTCCATCCTTATTGGGATTCAAACGTCTCCAGTTGTATCAGTTATAAAGTGCTGCGGTTGACGATAAACGGATTTGAGACGGATGACTCTGTGAACGGGTGCCAAAGCGTTGTTTATCGTGGTAGGGTTTATATTGCGTCGTCAGAGTTTGACACAAATTACCCGATACAAGGAAGCTGTTGCGATACATTGGTGCACGTTCACATCAATGTAGATCAGGATAGTTCCCATTATGATACCATCAAGGCTTGCGATGCTTATGTGTGGCAAGTAAATGGTCAACGTTATACTGGCTCTACCACGTATTGTGTTGTTGATACCATGCCGTCAGGCTGTGTTAATGCCAATTGTCTGTTCCTCACGGTCAACAATAGTTCGTATGTTAGGGTTGATACCGTAGTTATGGAAGATACGCTGATCTGGAACAACAAACGGTACACCACGTCGGGTAGAGTGCTGGATACGTTGGTTAACAGAGCTCAGTGCGATAGCATTGTGGATGCGACAATCACGTTTAGCGGCATGCCAAGACCTTATCTGGTAACGGATGCAAGCAACCGAGTATTGATGATAAATCATTACCCGAATGGAGAGGATGGTGAAGCGGTGTATTACTTTGCCTACCAGTGGTTCCATAATGACGAGGAGTTGTATGGGCAGACAAACGATAAGTTCCAAAATGCCGACTGGTCTGAATTGAACGGCTGCTATTATGTGAAAGTGGCTGTAGATCCGCAGCGGACACGGTGGATTAAGTCCGACGAAATCTGCTTCTCGAATTCGGCAATTGAGGGCGTGGATGGTGCAAAACTGTTTGCTGTGTATCCTAATCCAGCGACCGTTGGCACGCCAGTTACAATCCAAATGGAGGGTTATGAGCAGTCGCTGCGTGGTTCGGTGATTTCGATATTGGATTTGTATGGTCGTGAGGTACTGAAACAAGCTGTAACTGGTTCGCAAATGCAACTGATGCCTAAACTGTCGGCGGGTGTATATATGGTGCAACTAATTACGGCTGACGGGCAGCAAGCATCAAAACGTCTGGTAATAGGTCGTTGATGATTGGTTAGTCTGCCGTACGAATTATGAGTATTGCAACAACCGACAATGGTAATTGTAAGTAGCGTGAATGATATCAATTTGTAAAATGAATTTGTTGTGAAGAAATCAGTTTTGTTCATATCCTTTCTTTTGATGACGTTGCAGCCTTTGC
Source organism: Candidatus Colimorpha onthohippi (assembly GCA_018064565.1). Lineage (GTDB taxonomy): Bacteria > Bacteroidota > Bacteroidia > Bacteroidales > P3 > Colimorpha > Colimorpha onthohippi. The sequence continues at coordinate 1,069 of JAGHVA010000165.1, read as the reverse complement.
TTGCAGGTCGTCATGCCAGTTTGCGTAATACCTATACTGACTCTTATCTCGGTATAGGTGCGCGTGCGGGTATGGGAGGCATATCGCTGACAGGCGACTTGGATGCTGACAACCGGTTTGGGTTTTCGTATGGGTTTGATTTGAATTATCAAGGCGGTTTCGGCAGCAGGTTTGGATTTTTGATAGGTGCCAATTTGAGTTTTTTCAGCAACAGCGTCTTGGTGAGTAATATAACATCGGAGTTTACGGGTCCCATACAAGGTACCACCATTTTTGGTAGTACGGATATGATAGCTCATTATGTAGGCACTACCAAAACTGTTGAGGAGGCCTATACCTCCATGTATTTGCAGGTACCAGTGATGCTTTCGTTTAATGCAGAGAACTTGTTTTTGAATGCAGGACTGAAATTTGCCATCCCATTGAGTGTAAAGGCTACATATAACTGCAGCGAGACTCATGTGGTGATGGATAGGGTAGAGACTACGGGCACTGAGGTCGATCCTGCGTTCGATATCGCAGATTACGATGGTTTGGAGGGGGCGTATTCTATATATGATGGGATTGGAAAGATGAGAACCCTTTCGGTGCTGCTTTCGGCAGAATTGGGCTACAGGTTTTTTATATATGGTGGCAACTCGTTGCAGTTTAGCGTTTATGCCGATTTTTCGGTCAAGAACCAGTCGCTCGATAATAGTGCAGAGAGCAATGTCTTGACGCTTGGTAGCGATGATATTGCTTATCGTGGCATTTTGAATGCTCAAAACACCACTGGACTCAACTTCTTCAATTTTGGCGCCCGTGTCCAATTCAATCTTGGGTTGGGTAGGGCTCCTATGAGCGGCAGGGCGATTCGAATCTTGTAGCAGGTTTTCATAAATAGTGTTATGGGATTTTCATTGAGAGATGAGATCCCATAACTTTTTTATTTGTGCTGTCTGGTAAAAGTTTTTTGAAAGGGTTTCTAATGAGCTTTTTGGGGCTAAAACGACATCAGAATAACCATTATGGCACACTGGTACGACATAACCAATGATGCCAGCGGCATCAGACATAGGTAGCCAGCCAT
>JAGHVA010000126.1 GCA_018064565.1 Candidatus Colimorpha onthohippi | reverse complement strand
CATACTGCTGGCAGCCCACTGGGATAGTCGCCTCTGGGCAGACCACGACCCCGACCCATCGTTACACCATCAACCTATCTTAGGAGCCAACGATGGTGCCTCGGGAGTGGGAGTGCTGATGGAGGTGGCACGGTGCATCCAGTCCATGCCCATCTCACTGGGAGTGGATATCATCTTCTTCGACCTTGAAGATCAAGGCATAGCTGAATGGGCAGACAAATATGATGAGGACACCTGGTGCAAAGGATCCCAATACTGGGCAAGTCACCCTCATCAACCCTATTATCAGGCACGGTTCGGCATATTGCTCGATATGGTGGGGTGCCATCAGCCACGTTTTACCAAAGAGGGATTCAGCCGCCAATATGCCTCTATGATTACCGACAAGATATGGCAAATAGCCGCTTCGCTTGGTTATGAATCTGCTTTCCAAAATCAAAAGACTGACCCTATCCTCGACGACCACCTCTACATCAACCGCATAGCCAATATCCCCACAGTGGATATTGTGCAACATAGTGTGGACTGTAGTTTCTACAGTGCCTGGCACACCGTAAACGACAATCTTGATGCTGTCAACCCTCAAACACTCAAAATGGTGGGAGATGTGGTGCTACACATGATATACAGCACTAACCAGTCTGTGACCCAATTCTAAATTCTTAATTCTTAATTCTCAATCCACAAAGTGATTGCCCCATTTTTGAACTTGCTACTTGCGTATGCAGCCTACATGATAAGCCGCATCGTGTATGTATGGGAAAATTGGACTGTGTTCGGCTCATCATGGGAGGGATTGCAGATGGGCGAACTGATAGCGGGGAGTTTGAGGTTTGACACCGCAGCCATCTGCTATACGCTGGGTATCTATATGCTGCTCATGCTGCTGCCACTACCATGCACCCACCGTAAATGGTGGCAAAGTATGTGCAAAGGGTACTATCTGACCGCTGTAGGACTGGGGGTGAGTATCAATCTGGCTGATGCCGTCTATTCTCAATATACAGGCCGACGCACTACCAGTTCGTTTTTCAACGAGTTTAACCACGACGGCAACATCGGGACTATATTTGGCATTGAGGTGTTGCGCCATTGGTATCTGGTGATTATCGGACTGGCCATTATAGCCGCCTTGTGGTATTGCTATCAAATACCCACCTACAAATCCTCCACATCTCGCAAGGCTTCCCTACGCTATTATATTGCAAAAGGGTTGCTTTTTGTAGCCGTCATACCACTCTGCATCGGTGGCATACGCGGAGGGTTCTCTACCGCTATCCGCCCCATTACAATCAGCAATGCCAACCAGTATGTAAACAGTCCCACACAGGCTGCCATCGTGCTAAATACCCCGTTCTCGCTTATCCGCACTATAGGCAAAACCACATTCAGCAACCCTGCCTATTTTTCGAATACAGAGCTCGATGGGCACTATTCGCCGTTGCACAAGTTGCCTTCCGACACTTGTGCTACTGGTCTGCCACCTTTTGAGCCTCGAAAGGGAGCCAACGTGGTGGTAATCATTCTGGAGAGTTTCGGCACTGAATATTTCGGAAGTTTTAACTCATACAAGGGTTATACTCCTTTTCTTGATTCACTGATAGAGCAGAGCTTGACCTTCAGCGCCAGCTACAGCAACGGACGCAAGAGCATCGACGGCATGCCATCGATACTTTCGAGCATTCCGATGTTTGTAGAGCCGTTTTTTGTTACCTCCTACTCGCTCAACCACGTAGGGGGATTGGCACACGAATTGCGTAAGGATGGCTACCAAACAGCATTCTTCCATGGTGCAGAGAATGGGTCGATGGGATTCGAGGCCTCTGCCCGCACCACAGGGTTTGAGAGGTACTATGGCAGAGACGAATACTGACAGTTCAGCAAAGACAACCCTATAAAAGAGGGGGAGACATTTGATGGCATGGGGGATTTCGATGGCACATGGGCTATATGGGATGAGCCTTTTATGCAATACTATGCTTTGGCGATGAGCCAGATGCAAGAGCCGTTTTGCACAGCATTGTTCACAGCGTCGTCGCACCACCCTTTTGCAGTGCCTGCGGAATATGAGAAGAACTTGTGGGAGTCTGGACATCCCATCTATAGATGTATCCGCTACACAGATATGGCACTGAAACGTTTTTTTGAAACAGTACAACATCAGCCATGGTTTAAGAACACGATATTTGTGATTACGGCAGACCACACCAACATAACGGAGCATGCTGAATACAGCACAGACATCGGCTACTATCGGGTACCGATTATTATCTATGACCCATCGGGAAAACTACCTAAGGGGAGGAGCACTGCTACCGCACAGCAGATAGACATCATGCCAACCATACTTAGCGCAGTGGGGCATAACAAACAGTATATTGCCTTTGGGCAAAACCTGCTGACTACTCCCACGGAGGAGACATGGGCGGTAAACTATCTAAACGGGATATATCAATATGTGCAACAAGGCTATTTGTTACAATTTGACGGGGAGAAGGCGATAGGGCTGTACGCCCTTGATGAGGATCCGATGTTGAAGAAGAATCTGCATAACGATGCGGGGCAGAGGGAGCGTGTAGAGGGTATGACTACGCACCTCAAAGCCATTATTCAAAGTTACATGGAGCGGATGATTGGGGACAAGCTGACAGAGGAGTAGGCTGCAAAGATATATGTTCCTGCCAAGAGTTGAGCTCGCCATAGGAGTTGCGCATAAGTTTTCTCGCCATCAGAGTTGCACATCTGGATAGATTGGTCGAGGTTGCCCGTGGCACCAGTAAGGATGGGGCGCTTGGAGGCGGCACCAGTAGCCTTTTTCTTCTTTTTCTTGCCTTTGGAGGTTGGGGAGGTGGCTTGTGGCATGCGCCGTTTGACTTAGAGCCACTTCTCGCCAAAGAAGCTTTCATCTTTGAAGTTGTGTTTGAAGAGCAGCACGGCTTTGTTGCCGGCAATGAGTGGGAGCTCTTTCTTGGAGGCTTCCTGGTATATTCTTGCAAACGAGATGTGGTTGGATTTCAAACGAGATGTACCTTTGGGGACTGGGGGTGGTATTGGGTGATTGTGGGGGTGATAATAGGTGGTGGTGTGGGGTGTGGTAATGGGTGATTGTGGGGGTTAGTGGGTGATGGTGGGGTCTTCGAGGGTTTGGAGGTGTTGGTTGGCTTGGGTCATGCTGTTGGTAAAGGTTGTTGGGATGGTGGGTGCTGGTGCTCCTGCGGTTGCGAGGGCGGTGGTGATGGCGGTGAGGGCACCAGAGATGGATTGTTCGAGGGCTTCAAGGTAGGACTTGAGGCTCTCGATGTTTATCAGGCCTCCGTTGGAGCCTCCGTTGATTTCGATTTGCGTGCCGCCGCTTCTGGGTTGGGTGTTGTTTCCAGATTGAGCACTGCTGATTTCTATCTTCTGTGCTTCGGAGACCGATATTACTGAGAGTGTGCGGAGGGTACCAGACGAGAGATCGGCTACTATGGCATGTGCTCCTACGGCTGGAGTGATTCTTAAGACGTTGGATGCTTGGTCTTGCACAGGACGGAGTCCTACTTCTGGGATTTCTAGTCCGTCGAGGAGGATGGTGCAGGTATCTCCATGAACGGATTGAATTTTGGCAAGGCGTATAGTTTCGGTTGGTTTGTGGGCTATCTGCTGAATGTATTGTTTGATTTTGCTTGTGTTTTCCATTTTGTTGCGGATTATGCTTTTTTTTGTATTTTTGCAGATGGTTTAATCAAAATATTGTTTGCTATGGATATTGCATCGTTAAAGCGTAATGTTGTGATGTGTGTACTGTTGTTGTGCAGTATGCGACTGATAGGTCAGGTTATTACGACGCATTCGCATTTCCCTTCGGATGACCGTTACAAAAGCCTCTCTATTGATGAGGAGATGTGCTGTTATGGTCGAGATAGTTATACCAGCAACATTATCCCGCTAAGTGGCAAGGTGTATCGTGCGAAGCCTGGCGAGAAGGCTGATTTGTTGATTAAGATTGCGGGCGAGGATGAGGTTTCGGAGATGGATGTTGGCATCGTGAAGGAAGATCCTAACGAATGCGGGTTATGGCAGTGGGTCAGCAGGCGTGAGGATGCGGATTTCTCGGTGAAGTTTGTAAATTCGGATCGATATCATGTATTGGTTCGTATTTACGAGGATGGGGAATGGATGCGTACTGATTACGGGAATATGAAGTGCGAGGACTGGAGCACAGGAAGACCGCGACCTTGCAAGAAGCGGAAGCGGTAGTGTTGTTTTGTTTATGCTATACGGCGGCCGAGCGT
>JAGHVA010000153.1 GCA_018064565.1 Candidatus Colimorpha onthohippi | reverse complement strand
AAGTAATGCAGCAGGTAGTCCTATGCGGACTCTACCGTGGGGGATTCTTCAAGGAGGCTGCCTTTTATGGTGGCACCAGCCTTCGCATCTTCCACAATCTGGGACGCTACTCGGAGGACATGGATTTCATATTGCTTCAGAAAAATCCCAAAAAGATTGCAATTTAGATCCCCTATTCAAGAAATTTATCGTATGTTTGCATCTGATAGTAACTTTATAAATATAGTCAACAAAGTTGCATTTGCAACTTGAATTCAGCAACTATATAACAATGGCAAAACCTGAAAGATTAGAATTGCAGTCAGCCGATGGAGTACAGCTCAATCTCGATGCACTCTATCAGATTGCTCCTTCCTGCTTTACGGAGGCTCCAGACCCCAAGACTGGAAAGATTAAGCGCATGGTGAACTTTGACATCTTGCGCCAGTTACTTGGTGATGACTCAGTAGAAGATGCTCCAGAAGCATACGAGTTCAACTGGGTTGGAAAACAGGCTGCTCGTGCAGATGTTTTGCGTCCTATCAATAAAACACTTCGTCCTGTTAAGGAAGACAGCGTAGATTGGGATAATACTCAAAATCTTTATATTGAGGGCGATAATCTCGAAGTATTGAAACTGCTCCAGAAGTCTTATCTCGGTAAGGTGAAGATGATTTATATTGATCCACCTTATAATACGGGTAATGATTTTGTTTACCATGATGATTTTGCTCAAAATCAAGCAGAATATGATGAAGCATCAGGTGCCGTTGACGAACTGGGAAACAGATACTACAGAAATACCGATTCAAACGGAAGATATCATTCTGATTGGTGCTCAATGATTTATTCTCGTCTTATGCTTGCAAGAAAGTTGCTAACGGAAGATGGTGTCATCTTTATTTCTATTGATGATAATGAAGTTGAAAATCTAAGAAAAATTTGTGATGAAGTATATGGAGGAGTAAACTTTGTCGCTCAACTAATATGGCAGCGTGCCTTTGCACCAAAGAATGATGCACGGTTTGTTTCTAATAGTCATGATTATGTTCTTATGTTTGCAAAAAATATAGAGCAGTTCAAAATAGGAAGACTTGATAGGACAGAAGAAGCAAATGCAAGATATTCAAATCCAGACAATGATCCAAGAGGTGTTTGGACTTCAGGTGATTTGTCAGTAAAAACTTATAGTCAAAGCGGAGACTATTCTATTACAACTCCTTCAGGGAAGGTGGTAAATCCTCCTTCAGGTGGCTGTTGGCGTTTTTCACAGAAAGAATTTGAAGAACGTGTTAAAGACAATCGTATTTGGTTTGGAGCAAATGGTGATAATACTCCAAGAATCAAAAGATTTCTATCAGAATTGAAATTTGAAGGGATGGCTCCTACATCAATTCTATTCCACAAAGATGTCGGTCATAGTCAAGAGGGAGCAAAGGAAGTTGTCAGCATGTTCGATGGAGTCGGTGTATTCGATGGTCCAAAACCGACAAGATTAATGAAACACTTAATGATACTCGCCAACCTTAAAGATGATTCTATCGTATTAGACTTCTTTTCAGGTTCCGCTACAACAGCTCATGCTTTGATGTTATGTAATGCAGAACGAAAAAAGCAATGCAAATTCATTCTGACCCAAATTCCTGAAAAAATAGATGGGAAAGGCGAAAAATTTGGATACAAAAACATCTGTGAAATCGGTAAGGAACGTATCCGTCGTGCTGGCAAAAAAATTAAAGAAGAGAACCCTGATGCGCAAGACCTTGATATTGGTTTCCGAGTATTCCGTGTAGATAGTAGCAACTTTGAAGAAGTTGAACATACCCCAAAAGAATGGAGTCAAGCCCAACTCGACCTCTTCCTGAACAACATCAAGTCAGACCGTGATGACCTTGACTTGTTGTTTGGCTGTATGCTTGACTGGGGTGTTAAATTATCATTGCCAATGACCTCAGAAGAGGTTGATGGCAAGATGATCTATACAGTCAATGACGGTGACTTGGTAGCTTGCTTTGCTGACGATGTAACAGAGAATGTAGTTAAGGCAATGGCCGACAAGATGCCACTCCGTGTGATTTTCCGTGACAGTTGCTTCAGTGAAGACTCTGCCAAGATCAATATCTATGAGACCTTCAAGCAGTTGATGGATTGGAGCGATCAGGAAGTAGTTAAAAATATAAGAGTGATTTAAGCTTATGGGAGATATTGAGAAAAAAACTACTTTGCCCGCTATGGAAAGTCTGCTTGCTGACATACGCAAAATCATTGAACAAGGAAGACGACAAGCGTATGCTGCTGCAGAACAGACTGCCATAGCCACCTATTGGAACATAGGCAGGCGCATCGTGGAGGAAGAGCAGCACGGAGAAGAACGTGCGAAATATGGTACAAAGCTCATCACTAATCTGTCTAAGGAGTTGACACAGGAGTATGGATCGGGGTTCAGCTACCGAAGTCTGAATGACTATCGTCGATTCTACTTGAGTTTCAGCGATTTGGAAATTCTGCACACATGTGTGCACAATCTGACATGGAGCCACCTCCGCATCATTATGCGTGAAACTATGCCAGAGGGACGGCTGTGGTATATGAAAGAGGCATCGGAACAGATGTGGAGTGTGCGCACATTAGAGAGGAATGTCGCCACGCAATACTACGGTCGCATGATGGCATCGCAACGCGAGTCGCTAGCTTTGCCTAAGCCTGTGGTTGTAACAACAGACCCGATGGAGTATATCAAGAACCCTGTGGTGGCAGAGTTTATGGGCTTCAGGAAAGACTACAAGTTTGACGAATCAGAACTGGAACAAGCTTTGATCGACAACCTCCAGCAATTCATTCTGGAACTGGGCAAGGGTTTTGCTTTTGTTGAACGCCAGAAGCACATCGTGACGGAATGTGACGATTACTATATCGACTTGGTGTTCTATAACTACCGTATGAAGCGGTTTGTTCTCTTCGAATTGAAGACACACAAACTCACACATCAGGATGTTGGGCAACTGGATATGTACGTGCGCATGTATGATGATATGATGAAGGGTGTTGATGATGAGCCTACTATCGGTGTGCTGCTCTGCACTGAGACAGACAACACCATTGCCAAATACTCTGTTCTTCACGACAGTGAACAACTCTTCGCTGCTAAATATATGGCCTTTATGCCGACAGAAGAGGAGCTGCGTAGAGAGATTGAAAAACAGAAACGCTTCTATTTAGAGCAACATGGAGGTAATAAACAATGAAGATAAGATATAAACATCAACGATTCCAGACAGAGGCAGCTCGCTCTATAGCCAATGCCTTCACTGGTCAGCCAAAGAGTGATGGGCAGAGTGACCATACGGTTGACCAAGGAAAGAACAAAGGGCTCTTTGCCCTTGCTGGTTTCGGTAACAAGAACGTCGTTCTCGCACGTGAAGCTATCTGCGAAAATGTACGAGCCATTCAGTCAGAACAAGGTCTGAAGCCTGTTGACTATCTTCAGGACATTCAGGGTGTTGGCATGGCTTTCACCATCGAAATGGAAACTGGTACAGGTAAGACTTACACCTATATCAAGACCATGTACGAACTGAACGAGAAGTACGGTTGGACTAAGTTCATCGTTGTAGTTCCAAGCATTGCCATACGTGAAGGTGTATTGAAGAGCTTTGAGAGTATGCAGGAGCATTTTGCCCAGGAGTACAACGGTAAGCGAATGCAGTACTTCGTCTATAACTCAAAACAACTCAGTAAGATTGATGCCTTTGCCAGTGATGCAGGTATGCACGTCATGATTATCAATACCCAAGCCTTCAACTCTTCAATGAACGAAGAGAAAAGTAAGGGAGCAAAGGCAGATAAGGCAGCACGAATCATCTTTGATAAGCGCGATGAATTTGGTAGCCGTCGTCCTATCGACGTGCTCAGCCAATGTCATCCTATCATGATCATTGATGAACCGCAGAGTGTACTCGGTGTGGATAAGGGCAATAAGACGCGTAAGGGTCTTGCGCTCTTCAAGCCTTTGTTTACCTTGCTCTATAGTGCTACCCACCGCAAGGATGACATCTATAATATGGTGTATCGTCTCGATGCTATTGATGCCTACAACCAGAAACTTGTCAAGAAGATTGAGGTAAAGGGCATTAAGCAGATTGGCTCTACAGCCACCAATGGCTATGTATATCTGGAGGAAATCATCATCAGCAGAGGTAATCCACAGGCTCGTATCAGTTTCGACATTAAGACCTCGACAGGAACCAAGCAGACAAGCAAGGTGGTTGGTGAAGGCTATAATCTGTATGAGCATAGTGGAGAACTGAACGAGTATAAGGACAACTTTATCGTAGAGCGTATCGACGGACTGGAAGGCACGGTGCTTTTTACCAATGGCTTAAAACTGAACGAGGGTGATGCCGTCGGTGCTGTCAATGAAGATTATCTGCGTCGTATTCAGATTCGTGAGACCATTCGCACCCATCTGGAGCGTGAACGTCAGTTGTTCGGTCAAAAGATAAAAGTGCTTAGCCTCTTCTTTATTGATCATGTTGACAGTTATCGTCTGTATGAAGGAGAAGAAACCAAGGGTAAGTTCGCCAAGATGTTTGAAGAAGAGTATGCCAACGTACGCTCTGAGTTACAACCTACATTCAGTGACGAAGCCTATCTGCGTTATCTTTCTGACCCTCGTAATGCCGCAGCGAAGGTGCATCAAGGCTACTTCTCAATGGATAAGAAAGGCAAAGCCGTTGACTCGGGCAACAAGGAAGGCGAGAATGAGGAACGTGCCTTTGACCTCATCATGAAGGACAAAGAACGTCTGCTGTCTCTTAGTGAACCTGTACGCTTTATCTTCTCTCATTCTGCATTGAAAGAAGGCTGGGATAACCCTAACGTATTTCAGATTTGCACCTTGAAGAACTCTGACAATGAAACAAAGAAACGTCAGGAGGTTGGTCGTGGTATGCGCCTGTGTGTAAACCAGAATGGTGAGAGACAAGATGCAGACGTACTTGGTGAACACGTCTTTGACACCAATATTCTTACAGTCATAGCAAGTGAGAGTTATGATGAATTTGCACAGAAACTACAGCATGAAATGGCTGAAGCCTGTGCAGAACGTCCTATCATCATCACTGCTGCATTATTTGAAGGAAAGAAATATACCAAGTCAGATGGCACCACGGGGCAGTTCGATCTTACTCAGGCTCGTGCCATTTACAATGCTCTGATCCGTCAAGACTATGTTGATGACGAAGGCGCATTGACTGCCGAATATCATGAGGCAAAACGCAATGGCACACTTGACTTCGGTAAGGTCAACGACATGAAGGATAGTATCATTGCAGCCCTCGATACTGTTTTTGATCCTTCTTCGTTCAAGCCAGAAGATGGACGCAAACCTAAAGCGGCTAAGTTCCAAAAGGACAACTTCGCTAAGAAGGAGTTCCAGGATCTTTGGAAACGTATCAATAAGAGAACCTATTATCAGGTGAACTTTGATACCACTGACCTTGTGAAGAAATCAATCAAAGCCCTTGATGACAATTTAAAGGTAACTGAGATTCGCATCGTTGTGGAAGGTGGATCGTTGGATAGTGTACGTGACAGGGAATCTCTTGAAGCAGGTGTAGCCATGACTCAGGGTAACACCCGAACAATCCATGTGACTGAGGCTATCGGTAAGGGAGTAACTTACGACCTTATCGGCAAACTGGTCACGGCAACAGGTCTGACTCGAAAGACTATTGTCGAGATCCTAAAGGGCATTCAGCCTACAACCTTCCATCTGTTCAAGATGAATCCAGAAGAGTTTATCATCAAAGCAGGATTGATCATCAATGACTGTAAGGCACTTGCAGTCATCCAGTGCATCAGATATGAGAAACTGAATGACGAGTTCTCGACTGACATCTTCACCGAGAATATGCTTCGTGGCAAGTTGGGCATCAATGCAATTGAATCAACCAAGTCACTTTATGATCTGGTTGTTCTTGATAGCATGGGGACAGAGAAGAAGTTTGCTGAGTCTCTGGAGCATGAGGATGATGTTGTGGTTTATACCAAACTACCCAATGGCTTCTACATCAACACCCCTATGGGTAAGTACAACCCAGACTGGGCTGTTGCCTTTAAGGAAGGTAGCGTGAAGCACGTATATTTTGTGGCAGAATCCAAGGGTAACGACCTTCAGAACAGTCAGTTGCGTGGCTCAGAGGAAAGCAAGATAGAATGTGCTCGTCGTCACTTCAGGGCAATCAGTAATAATGGCTATATCTATGATGTAGTGAAGGATTATAAGTCATTGTACAATATTGTAACCAACTAATATGCTAAGTTTTGAGCTCAATGAATCGTGTGGTAATCCAATTTGAGCTTACTTGATATGAAGTAAATAATATGGATGAAGTTGTCAATGTTGGCAAAGCCCCTTGCACGACGTTTTGCTAATTGAATTTTGGTATTGATGCTTTCATGCAAACCGTTGTTGAGTTTGCCAAACTTAAAGTAGGCGATGATTCCATTCCAATGGTTTCTAATGGTTTTGGCGAAGCTTTGGAAAGGTACGAGATTGGAATCGTCAGCCTTGTCGCACCAGAAGGCGAGGTGGCTGGCAGCAGATTCGGCATCGGAGATGGAGTAGAGGTCACGGAAGACTTCTGTTAACTCGTAAGCAAGTCCGATTTTCGGATGAGACTCAATGATATCGTCCAGTTCTGTACCTTTGTCGATGGGGAGGTCCTCATTGCCATATAGGAGTGTGTACCTTGTGTTCTTCAGAGCCTCATGACCTTTGCGTTCGTCTTTTCTGACGGAATCGACTGCCTTGTTTGCGGATTGGGATAGATGGAATTTATCAAATGTGATTTCTGCGTTGGGAAAATTTTGTCTGAAACCAGCCTCGAATGCCGCCGACATGTCCATGCTGACCAACTTTATATTTTCCACTTGTCCCCCATGGCTCTTAAGGAGTTTCTGCATGGCAGACTTGTTGATGCCTATGCGTTGGGCTAATCCTGCTATTGAAATGTCGGGGCACAACTGCAAGGCATTGAGTACAGTGCTGGCATTTGGACTGCGGAGCTGTATCCGCTTACCATCTCCGCTCTAATGTCATAACTATTTTATTGTTGTACTACCCCCAAAGGTGGTACGCATACCACCCTTGGAAGTGGTACGACTATCATTCATCTCGCTTGTTCGCCAAGGCACCGCTTCGCTCTGCCATTATTCGCTGAATTTTGTTTCGGCATAAGTTGAATTGCGTATGCTTTCGATCTCGGATTTGTTTTTTTGAAGAAAAACACATACCTTTGCAACGAATTGTAGGCTTACAAGGATATTGAAACTCACTTAAATGCAGATGGAAATGAGCAAATACAGATACCCTATCGACAACGACCAGTTTCAGGAGATAAGGGAACAGGGGATGTTGTATGTTGACAAGACTGACTTGATGTACAATCTCGCCAACAGTTGTAAGTATGTCTTTTTGGCTCGTCCTCGCCGTTTTGGCAAGTCTCTGCTTTGCAATACGTTCAAGGCCTATTTCAAGGGGCAGAGGGAGCTGTTTGAGGGGCTGAAGGTGATGGAACTGGAAAGAGAAACAGAATGGAAGAAACACCCAGTGCTGCACTTCACCATGAGCGGGCTGAAGAACGTCACGGTGCCGGAGGCTAAGTCGAAACTGGAGAATTTTATCCGCGACTATGAAAAGGTCTATGGCCATGAAGCATCTGACGTAACGCCTGGCGCTCGTTTCCGTGGCTTGATCCACCATGCAGCAAAAAAGACAGGCGAAAAAGTAGTCGTTATTCTCGACGAATATGACTCCCCAATCATGCGTCTGATGTATGACAAGGAGCAACTTGACGCCATGCGCTCGATGTTGCGCGAGTTCTACCAAGTACTCAAGGACGAAGGCGAATACCTACGTTTTGTATTCATCACTGGTGTTACCAAGTTCTCGCAGCTCAGCATTTTCTCGGAGTTGAATAATCTCAATCAGATTTCGATGGATGATGATTACTCGGGTATCTGTGGCATCACGCAGGAGGAACTCGACACTGTGCTGCGTCCATGCGTAGAGGAATATGCAGAGAGGTTGAGCATCTCAATCGATGAAGCCTACGCCTTGCTTAAGAAGAACTACGATGGCTATCATTTCTCGAAAAACAGCAAAGACGTGTATGCCCCATTCAGTTTGCTGAGAGCATTGAGTAAGGGGGAGACTGATTGCTTCTGGTTTGAATCGGGTACATCTACGGCGCTGGTTGAGCACTTGAGGCATCATCCTGGGTTCAACCCATTGGATTTTGACGGTGTGGAGTTGTCGCTTGGGGCGTTCAACGCTCCATGTGAATCCGCCGAAACGCCAATACCGCTGCTGTACCAGAGCGGATACCTGACCATTCAGTCGTACGACAGGGAGGAGGAGGTGTATTGTCTTCGCTTCCCGAACTACGAGGTTCGACAGGGGATGGTGAACGGATTGTCCAACTACCTGATGGACATGGACAGCCTGGAGCGAGACGCAGTAGTCCTATCCATGTCCAGGGCCCTCAAACGCGGAGAACTGTCGGAGGCGCTGTCTCAGCTTCGTTCTTTTATCGCTGGCCTGCCTTACGACATCATCACCAAGAAGGAATGGATGGCAAAGGGGAAACGTGAGGCGTTCTACAAACTGCTCTTCTACATCATCTTCTCCCTGCTCAACAGCAAGGTAGACACCGAGGTGAAGAGCGTCCTGGGCCGTGCCGACGTGGTGATCAGGACCAAGAAGGACATCTTCGTGCTCGAATTGAAGGTGGACGATACCGTGGAGAATGCGCTGGCGCAGATAGACGGCAAGGGCTACGCCATTCCTTACGAGGCGGACGGACGCAGGGTGACAAAATGTGGCGTGAACATAAGCGGCGAACAGCGCAACATCTCGCACTGGCGCATCGTAGATGCCGAAGGGAATGTCGTGGATGATGTGAGTTTTTAGGGCGATTGGCCTGGAGGCTATAGGATGGCTTCCGATCCCGCTTTTTTTTTGTGTGTGGGCGGGGTTATTCGAAGAGTTGGTACAGTTCCTTGTTGGAGAGCTTGCCTATCCAGCTCTCGCCGGCGGAGACGGTGAGGGGCCGTTGCGGCTGTCCTTTTCGGGGACTTCACGCAAGGGCATGGCATCGTCCGTCCCGAACAGAGTGCTTATGTTTTCCACCTCCATGATGGGAAAAAATCAAGTTACAAGAATAACAAGGAAGCACCTCAAATGGATGAGGTGCTTCCTATGAGTAGTAAGAGTTTTATAATTATTTCAGACCAAGGGCTTTGAGACCTTGGTTGTAGCGGATGTCGCGTGGGATTCCTGCCTTGGCAATGGCATTGAGGTCGTTTTGGAGATCTTCGCGTACAATGCCATTTTGGGTGGCATAGTCTTTGGCAAAGGTGTAGTCGCCAGTGCCTTCCACTTTGAGGATAAGGGCTGCCCAACTATTGATGGCTTCACGCATCTGCTCTACGTTGATGACGTATTTGCCTTGGCTGTCGCGGCTGAAGGCTCCGTTGTCTTGCAGATAGTTAAAACACATCATGTTGGCAATGCCGTGAGCCTCGGTGGCACCGAAACGGACGCTGCGTAAGATGCCAGCAATGAAGGTAACATAAGCGTCTTCGACGCTGCAGTTGGTTATCTCGCCTTTCTCAATCAAGGTCTGCGTCAGGAACAAACCACAGATGTCGGCTTTGCTCTCTTCCCATGGGCTGTACTGCTCGCGCAGTGCGTCGCGCAGTGTCTGGTTGGTGCCCACGGTGTTTTTGATGCCAAGACCATGTGCTACCTCGTGGAAGGTGACGTTGCTGAAGAAGGCGTCAAAGTTGATGTTGTCCAGCTGCTGCTGGCAGACGAAGAGGTCGGCAATGGGTTTTAGAATCTTGTCAAATTTGGCCTGCATGGCATTTTTGAGCTGTAGGCGGCGGCAGCCTTTGGCTGAGTGGATGCGCTCGTCGTTGGGCAGGTTGATGGCAATGGTTTTGGATGCAGCATTGCAATCGCCAGCATAGTAAACTACGTCATACACGTTAAGGTCGCTTTCAGAGGCTGATGCTTGCAGTGCTGGTTTGTAGGCGGGGTCGCAAGGAAGCAGTTGTTGCAACTCGGGAAGCATGCCTACAAATTTGGCAAGGTCGTTGCTCCACTTCTCATCTTTGATAAGTATGAACGATTCGTAGGCTGTCTTGTAGCCGTAAAGGGCGTCTTCATAATTTTCAATAGGGCCAACGATAAAATCAATTTTGCTCTGTTTCATGTCCATCCAAGCCAAGTCAGAGGCATAGTAGTCGTCGGTTTGGAATGCTTTGCGGCGTTCGGTAAGGTATGTCTTGAGGCCTGGGTCGTCGGCCAAGTCGATAGCCAATGCTAAAAGGCTGTCAACCTTTGCCAACTGCTCGGCATATTCTACATGATAGGGAACCACTTTAAGGGCACCCTGCTCATCGCGGCGGATAACGGTGTATTCGCTCTTTTTGGCAGGGTCTTGCAGCGCTTCAAACTCTTCGGCTGTCATGTCAACGGGGTAGAAGGTGGCTCCTTTGGGACGTTCGCCAAAGCCTGGGATAAACGGTTTCTCACCATCCAAACGATCCCATGCTCCATAATGGATTTGTGCAAACTCGCGCATGGCTGGGTTGGTGATGGTGTCAAGATTTGCACGATTTTCGTTGCCAAAGGTCTGCTCCCAATAGAGGTCATCCATGATTTCGGCTATCTGGACAAAGATAGGAATAAGCTGCCGCTCATGGTCGCTGAGACTGCTCAAATCGGTGGTTAGCGTATATTCGGCGTATTCGTCAACTTTTTGTTGCAATTCGTCTGCAACTTCCTGCGATTGTTTGTTTTTGCATCCCACTGCGGCAAGCATTGTGAGGGCAATGGCTGTGGTCATAATTTTTTTCATGGTTTCTTTTTTGTATTATATAAACAGTTTGCAAAGATATGCTTTTTTGGTGGACGGATAATTATTTTTTATCTTTTTTGCAACCAATAGACAATATAAATTTTTTGGTCTCGTTATTATGAGGTATTTTTTGCGACAGTAGCTCAGTTGGTAGAGCGGCGGCTTCCCAAGCCGCAGGTCGCGGGTTCGAGCCCCGTCTGTCGCTCTAAGTTTTCGCAATAGCTCGTAATTTTGAGGCTGTTGCGTTTTTTTTTTGTGTCATGCAGGTAGTGACGGGTGCTACTGCTATGACGGTTTTCTTTTTGTCAGCAAGATAGGTAGCGCTCGCCTGTATCGGGCAAGATGGCAACAATGGTTTTATGCTGGTATGAGCCACTTTGGGATAGTTTGAGCGCTGCATGGTAGGCTGCTCCTGAGCTGATTCCGACAAGCAAGCCCATGTCAGAGGCCAGTTTTTGTTTGGCTTGAATGGCTTCGGCATCGGTTACGGGGATGATGTCGTTGACGAGTGAGGCGTCGTAGTTCTGAGGTATAAAGTTGGCACCGATGCCTTGCAGCCCATGAGCGGCAGCGGGCTTGCCTGCAAGCACTTGTGATGTGGCAGGCTCCACGGCGATGATTTGGATGTCTTTATTCTGTTCAAGTAGGTAGCGTGCGCTGCCGCATAATGTGCCACCAGTCCCAACGCCAGCTACGAGCGCATCAATGGCTCCTTGGGTTTGCTGCCATAGTTCGGGACCTGTGGTACGATAGTGTGCAGCAGGATTGGCGGGGTTGCTGAACTGCCCGAGTATGATGCTGCCAGGCGTGTTGTTGTGAAGCTGCTCGGCTGCTTGGATGGAACCCGACATCCCTTCGGCACCGGGTGTAAGTACCAGTTCTGCGCCATAAGCCTGCAATAGCTGTCGGCGCTCAATACTCATGGTTTCGGGCATGGTCAAAACCACATGATAACCTCGAGCACGACCCACCCACGCAAGCCCAATGCCTGTGTTGCCACTGGTGGGCTCTATGATGGTTGAACCGGGCTGTAAGAGACCACGCTGTTCGGCATCCTCAATCATAGCCAAGGCTACGCGGTCTTTGCTGCTGCCGCCTGGATTAAAACTCTCTACCTTGAGTAGAATACGAGCCTGCTGACCAGGCGCTGTAGGGGCTTCGATAAGTGGGGTGTGCCCAATGCACTGAATCAATGTTTGCATGTGATGATTTTTTTTATTCTTTCTGCCCTGCCTGCGTGATGCGGGAATGGGGTGGGATGTCGTGCGTAAGCCAGATATTACCGCCTATGATGCTGTCGTGTCCGATGGTGATGCGTCCAAGCACCGATGTATTGGAATAGATGGTTACATTGTCTTCAACGATAGGATGTCGAGGTATATTCATAGGATGCCCTTGGTTGTCATATTGGAAATTGCGAGCACCCAGTGTGACTCCTTGATAAAGCATGACATGATGGCCTACAATGGCGGTCTCGCCAATTACGATGCCAGTTCCATGGTCGATGGCAAAATAGGGCCCAATCTGGGCTGCTGGGTGGATATCGATACCTGTATCGGCATGCGCCAACTCGCTGATGATGCGCGGCAACATAGGTACTCCTAAAGCAACGAGCTCGTGGGCAGTGCGATAATGAAGCATTGCCCGGATACCAGGGTAGCAGAACACCGCTTCAGCACCACTCGTGGCGGCAGGGTCGTTATGGGTGACGGCGGCAATGTCCGTTAGGAGTAACTGTTTGATATCGGGAAGATGATGCACAAACTGCAAGGCTAAGTTGTGGGCTTCGCTTGTAGGTTGGCATTGCTGGGTGGCTGCAATGCCACAAGCAATCTGGTCGCGCAAGATGGCATAAACACTGCTGACATCCACATGCATGTCTGTGCCAAAAAAATGAGGGAAGATTGCTCCGCTGATGTGCCGCATCAACTGCTTGAGCGCATCAACTGATGGCAGTTGGCATTTTGAACGAAGCTGTAGTTCGGCTTCAAGCGGAGTTATCTGAGTTAGTGTCTCAATAGTAGATTGCATAACGTTTTGCATATAAGGCCGTCATAAGTGACAATAATAGGGCGGGTCGAACCCATAAAAGTAGAATTTGATGTCGAACCGATTAGTCCTCGCCTTGTGGCATGCGAACATCATTCATGGTGCAAAGGTACGTTTTTTTTATCAATTATGTTTTTTTTTGTACTTTTGCACTTTTGTATCATACACAAATTTTGTCTTTTGTGAAATAAGATAAGGTGGGTGTTATGAAACGTAGAAATAAATTTTTAGATTCAACCATAAGCGATGAAGAATATACGTAATTTTTGTATCATTGCCCATATCGATCATGGTAAAAGTACATTGGCAGACAGGTTGTTGGAGACAACGCAAACTGTCTCTCAGCGAGATATGCAAGCGCAGGTGCTTGACGATATGGATTTGGAAAAGGAACGTGGCATAACAATCAAAAGCCATGCTATCCAAATGAATTACAAAGAGTATGTGCTGAATCTTATTGACACTCCAGGTCATGTGGATTTTAGTTATGAGGTGTCGCGCTCTATTGCAGCTTGCGAGGGCGCACTGCTTGTGGTGGATGCTACTCAGGGCATACAGGCTCAGACAATCTCTAATCTGTATCTGGCACTGGAAAATGATTTAGAGATAATTCCTGTAATGAACAAGATTGATTTGGATAGTGCCATGGTGGAGGAGGTGGCTGATGAGATAATGGATTTATTAGGGTGCGGTCGCGATGAAATCCTATCGGTCAGTGCTAAAACGGGTGTGGGAGTGCCTGCTGTGCTGGATGCTATAGTGGATCGTATTCCCGCACCGAAAGGGGACGAGAACGCACCGCTGCAGGCGTTGGTGTTTGATTCGGTGTTTAATCCGTTTAGGGGCATCATCTCGTATTTCAGGATTATGAACGGCTCTATCCATACAAACGATTGGGTGAAATTTGTGAGTACAAATAAGGATTATCATGCCGATGAGATTGGTGTGTTGCGCCTGAATATGGAACCACGCAAGGTGCTTAAGGCGGGCGATGTGGGTTACATTATTAGTGGTATCAAAACCAGTAGTGAGGTGCGTGTGGGCGATACGATTACTCATGTCGAGAACGCATGTGATAAGGCAATAGAAGGTTTTGAAAGTGTTAAGCCGATGGTTTTTGCAGGTGTATATCCTGTGGATACTGATGATTATGAGGAACTTCGGGCCAGCATAGAAAAACTGCAACTCAACGATGCTTCGTTGACGTTCGAACCTGAAAGCTCGTTGGCGTTGGGATTTGGTTTTAGATGCGGTTTTTTGGGGTTGTTGCACATGGAGATTGTGCAAGAACGTCTGGAACGTGAGTTTAACATGGATGTTATAACCACGGTGCCAAACGTGCAATATAAGGTCAAACTGACCAATGGTACAGAACTGGATGTGTATAATCCATCGGGTATGCCCGAACCAAACAACATAGCAGAGGTGTACGAGCCTTATATCCACGCACAGATTATCACAAAAGCCGACTATATCGGACCTGTAATCAAGTTGTGTATGGATAAGCGCGGAATATTGAAAAACCAAACCTATCTTACTACGGAGCGGATAGAGATTACGTTTGACTTGCCTTTGGGCGAGGTGGTGTTTGACTTTTATGATAAATTGAAGAGCATCTCTCGCGGGTATGCTTCGTTCGACTATTATCTCAACGGTTACCAACCTTCAAAATTAGTGAAACTTGAGATTCTCTTGAATGGCGACCCTGTGGATGCGCTCTCTACACTGACGTATGTGGACAACGCTTATGGAATAGGACGCCGTATGTGCGAGAAACTGAAGGATTTGATACCTCGCCAACAGTTTGATGTAGCTATTCAAGCTGCCATAGGTAGCAAGATAATAGCACGCGAAACAGTGAGGCAGGTGCGCAAAGACGTTACTGCCAAATGCTATGGAGGTGATATCACCCGTAAGCGTAAGCTTCTGGAAAAGCAGAAAGAAGGCAAGAAACGGATGCGCCAAGTGGGTAATGTGGAGGTTCCGCAAAGTGCTTTTTTGGCAGTTTTGAAATTAGACTAACCAATCATCTGATACTATTATGATGTATGTTTTACTTATCATTACCGCACTGCTATCATCGGCTGTGACTGGTGGCTTGATGTATTTGTCGGTTCGCAAATATTTAGATAACGAGCATAAAATGAGAATGCTCGAGATGAGGATAGAGGAGCGTAAAGAGTTGCAACGGGTGGTAACTCCTATCCGGCTGCAAGCCTATGAGCGTATGGCTCTGTATATGGAACGGATATCGCCAGAAAACTTGGTGATGCGTTGCTATCAGCCTGGGATGGATGCCGCAAAACTGCGTGGCGAGATGGCCAAAAATATTCGCGATGAATGGGAACATAATCTCAGTCAGCAGATGTATATCGACAACGAGGCATGGTGCGCGGTGCGTAAGGCAAAAGAGGAGATATTGAGTTTGGTGAATGCTTCGGCTGATGCGCTGCCAGCGGATGCTGACCCGTCTTCGTTGGCAGGATCTATTTTCGCAAGTGCCGTCAAGGATAAAAATCCCACCGATGCGGCAATAAATGCGTTAAAAAAGTATTTGAGCGAGTAGCTGAGTATGATTATTTTACCAGACAGCAAATTGTCGCCACTTGCACGGTTGCAACGTCATCTTCGCGGTCAAAGGTATCGTGAGGCTAAGTATTTTATCTTTGTGGATGCTAATAGCTACGAGCATTGTCTGCCCCAATTGGTGGCATCGGTGGATGCTTTGCAAGAGGCTGAGTTTATAGAACTGCCTGTGGGCGAGGATGCCAAATGTGTAGAGGTGGCACATCAAGTGTGGCAGTCGCTTTCGGATAGCGGAGCCGACCGACAAAGCGTAATCGTGAATCTGGGTGGTGGCTGTGTGAGCGATTTGGGTGGTTTTGTGGCTGCTACTTATATGAGGGGCATCCGCTACATCAATATACCTACTACTTTGGTAGGCATGGTGGATGCCGCTTTGGGTGGAAAAACAGCCCTTAATGTGGGCAATGTTAAAAATGCTGTTGGTGTATTTGCTCAGCCAGATACGGTATGCGTAGATACTCGTTGGATTTCTTCGCTGGGGCAGGAGTCGCTGAAAGCAGGAAGTGTGGAGTTGCTCAAAACGCTTCTCGTTGCTGGTTGCGATGTGCCATTGACGCAATATACTGACCTTTTAACCTCAGCCAATATCTCTCAGGCTGCAACTGCTAAGATGGCTGTAGTAAAATATGATAGGTATGACAAGTCTGCTCGTCATATCTTGAATTTTGGACATACGTTTGGACACGCTATTGAAAGTCATAGTATTGCAACAGGTGTACCATTGTCTCATGGTTTGGCTGTAGCTATCGGGTTGCAGTGCGCACTGTATTTATCGGTCAAAAAATTAGGGTTGGACAGCCAGTTGTATGACGACTATATACGCTGGCAGCAATCGGTGGTCAAATCGCCAGTGTACTCACTTAATGATACTGAGGCGATATTGCAATATATGCGTAAAGATAAGAAAAACAGTGAGGGCAATATCAACTGTGTCTTGCTGCGTGCCTTGGGAGAGGCTGTGATTGATGTGGCTGTGGATGAGCTTGAAATTAGAGATGCTCTTTTAAAATTGAAATAGTGAACGCTTCGTTTTTGCCAAACAAGGATTGTGTGGTGGGCTTGTCGCCGATGGATGATGTAACCGATTTTCCGTTTCGTCGTATTTGCAAGTCGTTTGGTGCTGATTTGCTGGTTACAGAATTTATCGCATCGGAAGCATTGAACCGTGATGCAGAGAAAAGTGTGCGCAAGATGCGGTTTGATGATTCTCAACACCCGATAGGTATTCAAATATTTGGTGCTGATGAATATGAGTTGTTGGCTTGTTTGGATGTGGTGGAACAAGCACATCCTGACTTTATCGACATCAATTGGGGCTGTCCGGTGCGCAAAGTGGCAGGCAAAGGTGCCGGAAGTGGCATTCTTAGAGATATTCCAAAAATGCTGCGGATAACCGAAAGTATAGTGAGACACAGCAATCTGCCGATTACGGTCAAAACCAGGTTGGGCTATGACGAGAGCGATAAGCCAATCGTAACTTTGGCAGAGCAATTGCAAGATGTGGGTGTTGTGGCATTGGCTATACATGGTAGAACCAAATGCCAGATGTATAAGGGGAATGCAGATTGGAGTTTGATAGGGGCAGTAAAGAACAATCAAAGAATGCGCATCCCAATCTTCGGCAATGGTGATATTACCTCAGCGCAACAGGTGGTGGAGGCGCATAACCGATATGGTGTGGATGGAGTGCTGATAGGAAGGGCTGCTATAGGAAATCCATGGATTTTTGAACAGGTGCAGCAACTTATGTCGGGCAAACCAATCACGCAACCCTCCATTGCTGATAGGGCAAAGGTGTGCCGTCAGCATCTATTGGACGAGGTGGATATGAAAGGCGAACATGCGGCTGTGTTTGAGATGCGTAAGCATTATACAGGGTATTTCAAAGGTATTCAAAATTTCAAACAACACCGTATCACATTGGTTACGGCGGATACGCTGGAGGCCGTTTTGACCGTATTAGACAAGTTGACCATGGAATAAAAATTGACTGTTAGTATGCAACAAGAAGCTAATCAGATAGAGATTAAAAACAAACGAGCTACATACGAATATTTCTTGCTTGACGAGTATTCGGCAGGGTTAGTGTTGACGGGTACGGAGATAAAATCTATTCGTGACGGAAGAGCTAATCTGGCAGATGCTTATTGTGTATTTATCGGTAACGAACTTTTTGTTCGTGAGATGCATATATCAGAATATCGTTTTGGCTCGTATCTCAACCATCCAGCAAAACGTGATAGGAAGCTTTTGTTGAACCGAAAAGAATTGCGCAAGTTACAAAACCGGATTAAAGAACGTGGTTTCACAATAATACCAGTTATGCTTTTTGTGAATCCCAAGGGGATTGCAAAATTGCAAATCTCGCTGGCGCGAGGTAAGAAATTCTACGACAAGCGAGAGAGCATCAAGACCAAAGATGCTCAAAGAGATTTGAATATGTCGCTCAAACGATAAGGGTGTTTTATAGTACGGTACAAGATGTTAGTATATAAATTTGGAGGGGCATCAGTCAACAGCTCTGCTGCGGTGCGTAATGTGGCAGAGATTGTGCAACGTAAGGTTGACACACCGCTTATTGTGGTGATTTCGGCCATGGGCAAAACTACGAATGCTTTGGAACAGTTGGTGCCTGGCGTAGGTACCAGTACCGAACGTCAAAGTAGTTTGGCATCACTGCGCGACTATCATTACTCGATGGCTTTGGATTTGCTACATGACCCATCGTTGCCGTTGTTCTCTCGTTTGGATGAGATTTTTGCTAAGTTGGAATTTGCGATATCCGCAAGTCCATCAACATACAATGCTGATTATGATAGGGTAGTCTCTTATGGTGAATTGCTGTCAACAACTATAGTGAGCTGTTACCTCACTTCAATAAGTATTAGAAATAAATGGCTCGATGCCAGGCAACTATTGAGAACAAACAATGCGCACCGAGAAGGAATTGTAGATTGGAATGTGACAATGAAACAAGTGTCGAAGTGTATATCATGCGACGAACCAGTTGTTTACATAACACAAGGATTTATCGCTGGTGCCGATGATGGAACTACGACTACATTGGGCAGAGAGGGGTCTGACTATTCAGCGGCAGTATTGGCATACTGTACCAACGCTTCAGAGGTGGTAATATGGAAAGATGTGCCAGGGTTTTTGAATGCCGATCCAAAATATTTCCCCGATACAGTCAAGATAAATCGAATGCCATATAATGAGGCTATCGAACTCTCATATTTTGGAGCCAGCGTAATTCATCCCAAAACAGTAAAGCCTCTGCAAAACAAGAATATCCCGTTGCAAGTTAGGTCGTTCTTGAACCCAGAGGCAAAAGGATCTTTGATAGGACCATTTGACAACTTGGAGCCACAAACACCTTTGTATATTGTGCGGTATAATCAAGTCCTGATATCTATCACTCCTCGCGATTTCTCTTTCATCACCGAAGATAATCTGCAAAGGATTTTTGGCTGTTTTGCCGCAGTGGGCATGCGAGTCAACTGTATGCAGAATTCGGCATTAAGTTTCTCGGTGTGCGTAGATTATAATGAAATATTGTTGGCGGACTTAACTCGCATGTTGCAAGCAAGTTATCAAGTAAGGTACAACAAAGACCTACAATTGATAACAATTCGTTATTACACAAAAGCAATTATTGACGACATGGTGGCAGGTCGGTTGGTGCTTTTGCAACAATGCAGCCGATCTACGGCACAATTGTTGGTTCAAGGTTAGGTGTAAAAAATAGCGTATGAGTAACAAAGAATTCGTTATTAGGTATGTCGAATATCAAAGTATCGAAGAGCTGTCGCAAGACGATCGCAATTTGATGCAATCGGCAATCATGGCTACAAACTCAGCTTATTCGCCCTATTCTCATTTCAAAGTGGGTGCTGCGGTGGCTGTCAGGATACCCTCTGATCAGCGTCTTGTGACTGTCCGTGGCAGCAATCAGGAAAATGTAGCTTACCCATCTGGACTATGTGCTGAACGTACTGCGTTGTTTTATGCGGGATCAGAGTTCCCAGAAGGAGTTATAGAGGCACTGGCTATTGTGGCGAGAAACGAGAATGGTCAGTTGGTCGAGGCCGCTCCTTGTGGCGCCTGCCGTCAGGTGTTGGCAGAATCGAGCAGGCGGGCAACCCAGCCAATAAGAGTGTTGATGTATAGAAACGATGGTTCAGTTCGACAAGTGATGAGCAACGATTTGCTCCCATTCGCATTCGATTTCTGAAGGAAGTAATAAGTACGATGAGAAGCAATCAACTAAAAGGAAGTGCGGGTTCGTCCCGTCAATGATGCTGGTGCGACTTTTGTAGTTGTATGGCGCAAAAACAATATTACCAAAGGGCTGATACTTCAGGAGAGTACCAGCCCTTTGGATTATAAAAGTGTCAGCAGACAGCAGTATTTAATGTTTTAGGTATTCTTCGAATTTCTTTTCGTAGTCGAAATTTAGAAGTTCTTCGTTGGAACAGGAATCGGTTAAGCATAGTTCCATCATAGAACTGCTTACCATGCCGAAGTCGGAGTATCTGTTTTTTAGACGTAGCAGGTGCATCCGAGCATGACTATAAGTAATAGACTCATATACCTCTTTTAGTTTTGCATCTTTGATTTTAGATGCCGTAGCTTTGCGATACGCATACCATGTGTGGAATGCATTTTTGTATCTGTTCACAACTAAGTGAGGATTCTTGACTTGCATCATACAGCCATATCTTTTATGGTAGGAATCGTAGAAGTCTGTTAATTTTTTGCATTCTTTGTCGAATAGACTGAGTGGAACGTCCATCCCTTCTGTGAGCTCTGGCTTGGAACCAAGAATTGCTATAAACATAGCGGTTTTAAACTTGCTGAATGGCTCGGAGATTTCCGAATTGGCAATCCACCCGCCAGAACCATCCATACATTGTGCAACTGAATCGCAGACATTATAAAGAGTTGTGTTCATGGCTTGATACAAACTCAACTCCTTATCAAGATCAATCCATTTTGCCTCTTCTAATACGCGGTTAGCCTCTTTTTCGTAAAGCCAATGAATATATCCTTCAAACAGATGTTTTGTTCCTTCAGCGATTCGCATTCCAAAATTGCTATAATCGTAATCGCTGAAGTCAAACTTTGTTTTGCAGATTTCTTCGATGACCTTTATCTGTTGGCAAATATCTGTTGGCAGGCTGATTTTTTTTAAGGTGATATAGTCTTTTACGAGAGTGTCTATTTTTGCAAAATCTACAGGTTTTGGTGCGTTTCGTTGCTCTAGGTTAATCGCTTTGTTCACAACGAGCCACTCTTCGCAGTGGCGCATTTTGAACTCTTTAGGAGCCCATTCGGTTTCATTATAGCCAATCGACGCAGAGGTGTCGCAAATCTCTGTCGAGTCGTCTTGTTGTATGTCGGTGTTATGCTGTGTGCAGCATATGCATGCAGAGCACGCAAGAAGTGTAAAATAAAGTCGTTTCATGTTTTATCAGTTGAATAAATAATTACAGATGCATGATTTCAGCTCATATAAAAACATAACAAATTTAATTGGTTAGTGTACTTGTCGTTGCATGATTATCAAATTGTTGCTTATGTTGTGTCAGTTTTTTCCAATTTTTACAATTGCAAAAACATGGGAGCAAAGTTACAGAATTTTCTCTACATTGGAATGATAAATTATTTTGGTAATGATATACCTGTTGGCACGACATAATGTCACATAGGCGTACATTTTGTCATAAAATCTTCATACACTTGAAGATGGCACGCAATTTGCATATACATTAGCAAAATTCACAAGTGTTATGACAGTTTTCTCACAGTTCGTCAGTTTTTTTTTATCGATGGCAAAATAAACAGAATTATGCAATCTAAACAGTTTGGATGTAATTGAATGTAATAATAGGTAAATTTGTGGTATAATAGTAGTGTATTAACAAAAAAAGGAATTCCATTATGGAAGTAACGAAACAGATGATTAAGGAAAGGTTTAACCTCTACAACAAATTGTATTTCGGAGGAAAACTTGGCAAATGCAAATTCTATTTGTTGCCAAAAAATACGACATTGTGTGGACGTTTCGTAAGCGGAAAAGACAGCAAGGGGAATGAATTTGGTCGTATCTGGATTGGCAATAATGTCGATTGGAAAGAAGAGGAATTGAGAGAGACTATTGTGCACGAAATGATTCATATGTACAACGAAATGGTGCAAAGAATCCCTTGGCCTCTTACTGGGTTATTTAGACACGGATTGTTTTTCTTTTTGCAGTGCTTGCGCATATATCGAAAGTATGATATCAAGGTAACTAAATTTGCTTATAATGAACTCAGAAACAAAAAACTCGAACCATCAAAAACGATTCGAGTCATAAAGAATATCCTTGATTGGCGGTACCTATTCCCTATTCTTGATAAGATTTACCGCCGCGACCGCTGATTTGCGATTTACGGTTGTTGATTCTTGCCGTAAGGCTACCCATCTTGCCGTTGCGGTATTTACCGCCCACAAGTTCTGCAACTGTCATATTGGGGTCAATCTGACCATCGTCAATAAATTGAGACAACTATTGC